>DASPIF010000281.1:0-17014 GCA_035629255.1 Actinomycetota bacterium
CCAGCAGGAAGACGGCGAGCCCGAGCAGGCGCTGCCACCGCGCGGCGTCGGGGCGCGCGACCTGCTCCCGCGCGCGGTCGCCGAGACCTCCTTCGCGGAGCCGTTCGAAGAACTCGCGGACGGCGCCCGGGTCGATCCCGAAGCGGTCGACCAGCCAGAAGAACGGGCGCGACGCCTGGCCGAGCGCCCACCCGAGGAACGCAACGAACGCGTCCGCCACGGGGGTGAGCGCCCTCCCGACGCGGTCGAACAACCCGCCCCGGATGCTGAGCCCGACGGCGACCGCCATCACGGCCACGAGGCCGATCGTCGCGACGATCGCCCGACGGATCCACGCGCCGCGGACGCGGTCGTCGAGATCCGTGACGGCGCCACCCGTCCAGACGGTCGTCGCCCGGCTCGCGAGCGCGCAGACGAAGAACATCGGGATGATCCCGACGAGGAGCGGGCGCCACTCGGGCTCGGGACCCGACGCGATCGCCGCCTCGAGCCCGAGCGCGACCGCGAACCACCCGATCTCCGCGTGCAGCGGGCTCCGCCAGTCGCGAACGCCGAGCGTGACGACGCGGAACGCGACGACGAGCCCCACCGCGGTCACGAACACGCTCCGCGTGAGGTCCGCCTCGCCCGCGGCGACCCCGGCCAGGACCGCCACGATCGCGGCGGCGGTCGGGACCGCGCTCGAGGCGCGGAACCGGCACGCGAGCGCCGCGCCTGCCACGAACGCGGCGACGAAGCCCAGGACGAACGGGGCCAACCCCCACGCCGCTCCGCCGCTCTCGGTGATGAACAGATGGGTCGGGAGCGCGAGGACCCCTGCCTCCGCGATCGCGGCGAGCGCGCACGCGCGGAGCTCGCGCGCCTCGGGACGCGGGACGCCGGCGACGGCGATCATCCGACCGCCTCCTCGAGGTTCGAGGGCGGCGCGAGGTGGATCACGTCGGAGCCCCGTCGTCGCAGCGCCGCCATCTCGTTCCGCAGCGCGGGTCCCGGTCGCGGCGAGACGACGACGATCGTCATCCTGCGGCCGGCGCGTCGCGCCATCTCCCTGAGAACGGGCGCGAGATCGCTCGTCGGCTGGTTCGGCATGCGGGCGAGCGCCGCGAACAGCGCGCTCTCGGCGCCGCGCGACGGCGAGGAGGGCACTCGGAGCGGCCCTCGACCCTTGCGGAGGTGCGTGTTCGCGACGAGCCCGGTGACCCATCCGGCGTGCAGCGCCTGACGCGCGAGGTAGCTCGTCCACCCGATCGCCTCCTCGGCGGTCTCGGGATCGACCGCGTGCCAGAACGGCTCGCCGTGCGCGACGTCGAGCGCGAACAGCACCTCCGCCGACCGCGTCGGCTCGTACCGCTTGGTCTGCAGGCGCCCGACGTGGGCCGATGCTTTCCAATGCACGTGGTGCATCGGGTCGCCCGCCTCGTAGTCGCGGACGCCCGCGAAGTGCTCGCGGTCCTCGAACAGCCGCGCGCCCGGGCTGGGCGAGCCGAAGGGCAGCCGCCGGAGGATCCGCACCGGGATCCCGACGCGCGGGCTCGGCATCACGAGCAGCGGGCGCTCCACCTCGACGTGTCGGCGCACCGGCGCGAGGTCGAACGGATCGGAGACCTCGATCTCCACGCCCTCGAGGAAGTACTCGCCGCGCGTCGGCGCGATCACCGGCAGCGTGAGCGTCAGCTCGGTGCGGCCGAGCATCGAGAGGCGCCGCCGGTGGCCGCGGAGCGCGGTCGGGTCGGGATCGCGTTCGGGGAGCAGGCCTGGTGGGAACCGGACGAGTGCGCGCACGATCGGCAGCGGCAGGCGCTTGCGGTTCGTGATCGTCACGCGGACCGAGACGTCTTCGCCGACGAACGCGCGTTGCGGTTCGAACGCGACGTCGACGTCGAGCGCGTCCCACGCGCGCCGCGACCACCATCCGGATGCGATCGCGATCGTCGCGACGGCGGCCGACCACAGGACGATGGCGATCTCGCCCCAGGCGATCGCGAACAGGCCGACGACGATCGCGATCGTGAGCGCGATGCGGCGGCGCTCGCGCGTGTCCACTACGTCTGTTCGGTTGGCACCGGCACCGAGCGGAGGACCTCGGCGAGGATCTCCTCGGCGCCGCGGTCGCGGATCCGCGCATCGGTCGTCGGCACCAGCCGGTGGCCGAACACGGGGTCGGCGAGTCGCTTCACGTCGTCGGGCAGGACGTAGTCGCGGCCGTCGAGCAGCGCGTAGGCGCGCACGGCGTCACCCATCTGCTCGACCGCGCGCGGGCTCGCGCCGACCGCGAGGTCCGGGTGCTCGCGGGTCGCCCGCGCGAGGGCGACGACGTAGGAACGGACCGGCGCCTCGAGCCCGATCGTCGCGATCGAATCGCGGAGCTCGTCGAGCGGCGGGACGTCGCGGAGCGGATCGGTGGGCAGCGTCCGGTCGGCCGGGCGCGTCTCGAGGATGCGCTGCTCCTCGCGCTCGCTCGGGTACCCGATGCGGACGCGGAGCAGGAACCGGTCGAGCTGCGCCTCCGGGAGCGGGAACGTGCCCTCGAGCTCGACGGGGTTCTGCGTCGCGAGGACGAAGAACGGGCTCGGCAGCGGATGCGTCTCGCCGTCGACGGTGACCTGCCGCTCCTGCATCGCCTCGAGCAGCGCGGACTGTGTCTTCGGCGTCGCGCGGTTGATCTCGTCGGCGAGCAGGATCTGCGTGAACAACGGGCCCTCGCGGAACTCGAACGCGTTCGTCCGCAGGTCGAGCACCGAGGTCCCCGTGATGTCGCTCGGCATCAGGTCCGGGGTGAACTGCACGCGCTGGAACCGGAGCCCGAGCAGGTTGGCCACGATCCGCACGAGCGTCGTCTTGCCGACGCCGGGCACGTCGTCGATCAGGACGTGGTTCCCCGTCAGGATCCCGACGAGCACGAGGTGCAGCGCGTCGCGGACGCCGAACAGCCGCTCCTCGACGCGGTCCGCGAGCTCCTTCGAGAACGAACGGGCGCGGTCGGGATCGAGCGTCACGAGGTCCTCGACCCGAGCGCGCGCCCCATCGCAGCAGGATATCCGGGCCGTTCTGCCCGGTGGGTTGCGGCATCCTGCCTCCGAGTACACGGACACCGGTGCCGTCCGGTCCTGTGGAGAGCGTATCGGTCGTGAGAGAGCGAACCCCCGGCTCGACAGGTCACTGGACGGGTCGCCGGGCAGGTCAGGTGCCGGCCGGACTCCTCTCGAGCACCCGGATGCCGCGTCGTCCGAACTCCTCGAGCCACGTCGTTGGGGAGAGCCACCGAACGGGGTGGACGACGCCGGCGGTCCCGAGCTCCCGGGAGAGGATCCGCTCGAGCGCGATCGCACATGGTGCGATCGCGATGCGCTGGTCGCCGAGCGCTGCGACGCCGACGACGCGGCCCCCGTCGTCCCACACCTCGACGAGGAGGCAGCCGGCGCTCGTCCCGAACCAGCCGAACGGCCTCGAGGCGGCGGAGAGCGCGCGCCCGAGCGCCGATCTCCGTCCGGTGTCGAGCCGCGACCAGATCGGGCCCAATCCGGACATCAGCACCCCCGCGGCTCGCCATTCGAGGGCCACGCGGAACTCCGCTACGAGTCCGAGGTCCTCGCGGAGCAGGTCCTCGTCTGCGGAATGCCCCAGGTACGCCGCCCGCCGCCCGAACGGCGGCGGGAGAACGACCGCGATCGGATCGCGGAGCCCACCGTCGAACGCACTCCGGATCGCGCCCGGACCCTTCGCGTTGCGGTTCCCGATGCACAGGGTCACGCGCGACCGCGTCGCCGTCGGAAGGCGGTTCCGCGTCATCCGGGCCAGTGCGCCGGACAGCGACGGTACCGTCGAAAGGCCCGGCATGACGGCGACCTCGCCGGCGTGCGCGGCCCGGTCGAGGTCCTCGTCCCGGAGGTGGGAGATGATCCAGTCGCGGTCGTCGCTGATGTCCACCCAATGCGCGCCGGCTCGGACGGCCGCGAGGGGAAGGTCGGCGGGGAACCCCTGGAACGGGCCGGCGGTGCACGCGACGGCCACGCGATCTCTGGCGGCGACGGCCAACGATCGCGGGTGGGACAGATCCACGGTCGCCGTCGAGACCCTGTCGGGCTCTCCGAGCTCCCCGGCGAAGGCATCCGGTGGCCGGCGGGCCGCGAGCACGAGGTCTGCGTTCGTCCTGCGCAGTAGCTCCGCCGCCAGGAGGCGACCGAAGACGCCGACGCCGACGATCAGGACGCTGGGGCGCTCAACCATCGACCCGTGAGGGCAGCCCAGAGGACGAACAGCGGCATCAGCACCGCCGCGCTCGCGAACTGCCCGGTCTCCGAGGAAACGAGCGCGGCCGCGGAGAGCCAGAGCGCGGAGCTCCATACCGCCGCCGCGACCACGAGGACGCTCCGTGGCAACTCGCGGCGGCCCGCGAGCGTGAGGAGGATCCCGGCGACGGCGTAGAGCCCGTTGCCGAGGAACGCGGTCAGGGCCATCGCGAGCGACTCGGCGAGAGCGAACGCCTCGCCGCGCAGTCCGGGCACCACCACCACGAGGATCGTCTCGGCGGCGAGGTCCGTGGCGAGCCCGGCCGCGGCGCAGAGCAACGCGAGCGTGCACATGACCGGTGATCGCTCCCGCCACTTGACGGACAGGACGGCGAAGAGCCCCAGCAGCGTGATCGCGGCGGCCATCCACGTGAGCCATCCGAGGCGCCAAACGAGGGTGTGCTCGGAGACGTACTCGAGACGGCGCGTCACCTCGTCCTCGCCCGCGGGGATGCCGCGCCGAAGCGCAGCCAGCATCACGAGGCCCGCCGCGAGGTTCGTCGCTGCGGCGAGGTACGCCGCCCGCTCGCCCGTCCTCGTCGCCACGCCGCTCACCCGGCACGGATGGTATGCCGCCGTGCCTATCGACGCGTCTCCCGGCACACGAACCGCCACGGCTCCCTCATGAGAGCTGTCGTGAACGGCCCTGACCTCGACCGTGAAGCGCGGCGTGGTTGTTCCGCGGCGCCCTCGGTCGGGAGGTCGCGAGCACGTCGTCATCGACGCGCCGTTCGACACACGCGACCGCTAGAGCTCGCGGACGACGCGCGCGGGGTTGCCGACGGCGACGACGTTCGCAGGCAGGTCCTTCGTCACGACGGCCCCGGCGCCGACGACGGTGTTGTCGCCGATCGACACGCCGGGCATCACGATCACGGCCGCCCCGATCCATGCGTTGTCGCCGATCGTGATCGGCGCCGAGCCCTCCCACTTCTCGAGCCTCGCGACGGGGTCGACCGGATGCGTCGCGGTGAGGAGCTGGACGTACGGACCGATCTTGACGTCCGCGCCGATCCGGATCTCGGCGACGTCGAGCGCGACGAGCCCGTGGTTCACGAAGCTCCGGTCGCCGATCGAGATCCGCCACCCGTAGTCGCAGTACAGGGGCGGCCGGACGTTCGCCCCGTCCCCGAGTGATCCGAGGAGCTCGGCGAGGATCCGACGACGTCCCTCGAGGTCGGCGAGCGGGCTCGCGTTGAAGGCCTCGAAGAGCCTCGTCGCCCGGCGGTTGTCCTCGGCGATCGCCGGGTCGAGGTCGTACAGGTATGGCTCGCCCGCGAGCATCCGCTCGCGCATCGGGCGCGGGTCGTCGGGGTCTCCTCGATCGGGCACGCCGAGATGAAACCAGGCGTCGCGGCGGCGTCCGGGACGAGAACCGTGTAATACCGCTTACAACCTCGGAATAGTGGCGGGTCCGTGCCTGTTCACCATGCAGATGCAACTCCGTCCGACCCCGGAAGGAACCGTCTGATGGCCCAGCTCGACACCCAGATCCTGCCACTCCTGCCGCTCACGACCGGCGTCGTCCTGCCCGGCATGGTGGTCACCCTCACGATCGAGTCCGACGACGCCCGCCGCGCCGTCGCGGCGTCCGAGAACACCGACGGCGAGATCCTCCTCGTCCCCCGGATCGGCCAGCGCTTCGCGCAGGTCGGGACGGTCGCGAAGGTCGAGGACGTCGCCGAGCTCCGCAACGGTCTCGAGGCCCTCGTGATCCGGGGGCTCCATCGAGCGGTGGTCAGCCGCGGCGTCCCGGGCACGGGTGATGCGATCTGGGTCGAGGTCGACGCGCGTCCCGATCCGGACGGCGCGACCGACCGCGCGCGCGAGCTCGCCCGGGAGTACCGGGTGACCGTCGAGAACATCGTCGAGGCCCGCGGCGTGCCGCAGGTCGGCGAGTTCCTCCGCGGCATCACCGATCCCGGACAGATGGCGGATACCTCGGGCTACTCGCCCGATCTCTCGTTCGAGCAGAAGGTCGAGGTCCTCGAGACGCTCGACGTCGAGCAGCGGCTCGAGAAGGTGCTCGCCTGGGCCAAGGACGTCCTTGCCGAGGTCGAGCTCAAGGACAAGATCCGAACCGACGTCCGCGAGGGCATGGAGAAGACCCAGCGCGAGTTCCTGCTGCGTCAGCAGATGGACGCGATCCGCAAGGAGCTCGGCGAGGGCGGGGACGAGGACGTCGTCGGCGAGTACCGCAGGAAGATCGACGAGGCCAACATGCCCGAGGGCGCGCGCAAGGAGGCCGAGCGCGAGCTCGGGCGTCTGGAGCGCATGTCCGAGCAGTCGCCCGAGTACGGGTGGATCCGGACGTACCTCGACTGGATGGTCGAGATCCCGTGGGACGTCCGCACCGACGACCAGCTCGACATCGCCGAGGCGCGCGCGATCCTGGACGAGGACCACACCGGTCTCGACGACGTGAAGGACCGGATCGTCGAGTACCTCGCGGTGCGCAAGCTGCGCGAGGAGCGAGGGATGGGCCCGGCGCAGGGCCGCGGCTCGGGCGCGATCCTCACCCTCGTCGGGCCTCCGGGCGTCGGCAAGACGTCGCTCGGCGAGTCCGTGGCGCGGGCCCTGGGGAGGAAGTTCGTCCGGATCTCGCTCGGCGGGATCCACGACGAGGCCGAGATCCGCGGGCACCGGCGCACGTACGTCGGCGCGCTGCCGGGTCGCATCGTGCGGGCGCTGAAGGAGGCCGGCACGAAGAACCCGGTGATGATGCTGGACGAGGTGGACAAGGTCGGTGCCGACTGGCGCGGCGACCCGTCGTCCGCGCTGCTCGAGGTGCTCGACCCGGCGCAGAACCACACGTTCCGCGACCACTACCTCGAGGTCGACCTCGACCTGTCCGAGGTCCTGTTCATCTCGACCGCGAACGTGGCCGAGACGATCCCCGGTCCGCTGCTCGACCGCATGGAGGTGATCCGCCTCGACGGCTACACGGAGGAGGAGAAGGTCGCGATCGCGCGCGACCACCTGCTCCGGCGTCAGGAGGAGCGCAACGGGCTGAACGAGAACGAGGTCGTCGTGACCGACGACGCGCTCCGGCGGATCGTCGGCGACTACACGCGCGAGGCCGGCGTCCGCAACCTCGAGCGCGAGCTCGGCAAAGCCCTCCGCAAGGTCGCCACGCGGCTCGCGAGCGGTCAGGCGACTGCTCCGGTGACGATCGACGTCGACGACGTGCGGGACGTGCTCGGTCGCCAGCGGTTCTTCTTCGAGGCCGCGGAGCGGACGAGCGTGCCGGGCGTCGCGACGGGGCTCGCCGTGACCGGTACGGGCGGCGACGTCCTGTTCATCGAGGCGACGCGGCTCGAGGGCCAGGACGGTGACGGGCTGGTGCTGACGGGTCAGCTCGGCGACGTGATGAAGGAGTCCGGACAGATCGCCCTCAGCTACGTTCGGTCGCACGCGGGCGGGCTCGGCATCGAGCCGGCAACGCTCGGCGGGCGGTTCCACCTGCACGTGCCGGCCGGCGCGGTGCCGAAGGACGGTCCGAGCGCCGGTGTGACGATGGTGACGGCCTTCGCGTCGCTGCTGTCGGACACGCCCGTGAGGTCGACCGTCGGCATGACGGGCGAGGTGACGCTGCAGGGCCGCGTCCTCCCGATCGGCGGGCTGAAGCAGAAGGTCCTCGCGGCGCACCGCGCCGGTCTCAAGGAGGTCATCCTCCCCAAGCGCAACGAGGGCGATCTGGACGACGTGCCCGAGCAGGTGCGCGACGAGATCACGTTCCACCCGGTGGAGACGATCGATCAGGTCCTCGACGTCGCGCTCGATCGCGAAGCGGAGCGCCCGGTCTCGGGCTGGGTCGCAGCCTAGGTCGCTGTCGGTTCCTCGCGGCGGGCGCGGCTCGCCGCGAGGAACAACAGCGCCGCCTCGACCGTCTGGAGGCCCACGACGGCGACCCCCTGCCAGATCCACCCCTCGATCGCCTGGAGGAGCTCGGAGACGACCCGGGCCGCGAGCATCGATCCAGCCGCGATGAACACGCCCGACGCGACCGACGGTCGTCCCCGACGGAGCAGGACGATCCCGACGGCGATCACGATCGGCCCGACCAGCAACGCGACGGCGTTCGAGAGCTTCGCGTGGATCGGGAAGTCGTCGAAGAAGGCGAACGAGAGGTAGCTCGCGCCCTCCCACCACGGGACGGCGTCGATCACGAGGTCGATGGCGATGGCCGCGATGGCGAGGACCGCCGGCGACGCCGTGCGGAGGGTCATCCGTTCCCGCCCCTCGACGTCCACCACGCGAGCGTAGCCCCCTACACTCGCGGCGTGGCGAGGGTCCTGTCGACGAGCGAGGGGACGCACCGGGGCGCCTTCGGCCCGACCGAGTGGTTCCTGTTCGCCTCGATCGGGCTGATCTGGGGCTCGTCGTTCCTGCTGATCGCGATCGGGTTGAACGCGTTCGAGCCGGGCCTCGTGACGTGGCTGCGGGTGGTGTCCGGTGCCGCCACGCTCGTCGTCCTCCCGGCCGCACGACGACGGATCGATCCCGCGGACCGGCCGCGACTGATCGCGCTCGCGGTGCTGTGGGTCGTCGTGCCGTTCACGCTGTTCCCGCTCGCGCAGCAGCACGTGAACTCGGCGGTCGCCGGGATGCTGAACGGAGGTCTCCCCGTGGTCGCGGCGATCGTGGGGTCGGTCATGTTGCGGCGTCCGCCGAAGGGCATCCACATCGTGGGGCTCGTGCTCGGCGCGGCCGGTGTCGCGACGATCGCGATCTCGGCGGCGGGGGCCGGCAGCAGCGAGGCGATCGGTGTCGGGATGCTGCTGCTCGCGATCTTGTGCTACGCGTTCGCCGTCAACATCGCCGCCCCGCTCCAACAGCGGTACGGCTCGATCACGGTGATGTCGTCGATGCTCGTGATCGCCGCCGTGCTCACGGCGCCCTTCGGCGTGGCGTCGATCGCGGGGTCCTCGTTCCGACTTCCCTCGCTGCTCGCGGTCCTCGCGCTCGGCGCGGTCGGGACCGGCATCGCGTTCGTCGCCATGGGCAACCTCGTCGGGCGCGTCGGCGGCACGAGGGCGGCGTTCGCCACGTACCTGATCCCGGTGGTCGCGATGATCCTCGGGGCGCTCGTCCGGGACGAGCCGATCGAGGCGATCGGCGTCGTCGGGATCGCCGCGGTGATCGCCGGCGCGGTGCTCGCATCGCGTCCCGACCGAGCGCGCTCAGAGGGTGGAGACGACCTCGCCGGCGAGGGCGACCGTCGCGTCGAGGATCTCGCCGTCGGGGGCGATCGTGCTGAGCCGGAACACGCCGTCGCCGGCGAGCACGACCACGTTCGCGTTTGCGGTCACCCCAGCGACCCCACTGGCAGTGGGCACGCGGCATCCGGCCTGCCGTGGACGGGTAGCGTGGGGTGATGCGGATCGCGGTGTTCGGAGCCGGCGGGCGGACGGGTCGGCACGTCGTGCGGATCGCGCTCGAGCGCGAGCACGACGTGGTGGCGTTCGTGCGGGAGCCGTCCGAGGCGTCGACGGGCGTCGACGTCGTGGCGGGCGACGCGCGCGACGCCGCCACCGTCGGTCGGGCGGTCGCCGGCACGGACGCGGTCATCTCGGTGCTCGCGCTCATGTCCGCGGACGCCGAGCCCGAGTACTCGGAGGCGACGTCGACGATCGTGGCCGCCGCCGGGTCGTCGGGGGTGCGCCGCGTCGTGATCACCGCGAACAACGACGTGCTCACCGATCGCGAGGTGAACGGCGAGTTCGCGGCGCACGCACGCGAGCACCGTCGCAACCGCGCGACGCTCGAGTCGAGCGGTCTCGACTGGACGATCCTCGCGGCGCCCTGGGTCACCGACGACGAGCCGCGCGGCGCGTACGACGCGATCCTCGATGAACGCGGCCCCGGCAAGCGGACGGCGCCGGGCGACTTCGCCCTCGCGTGCGTCGACGCGCTCGAGCGCGGCGGGTGGATCGGACACGTCGTCGGCATCACCAGCGCGTGAGCGTCGCCGCGGCGGCGGGCACGTTCACGATCGGCGGCGATCTCACGGTCAACCGCATGGGCTTCGGCGCGATGCGGATCACCGGCGAAGGGATCTGGGGCCCACCCGAGGATCGCGACGAGGCGATCCGGGTGCTGCGTCGCAGCGTCGAGCTCGGGATCGACCTGATCGACACCGCCGAGGCGTACGGTCCGCACGTCAGTGAGGAGCTGATCGCGGAGGCGCTCCATCCGTACCCCGACGGTCTCGTGATCGCGACCAAGGGCGGCTTCGACCGCCCGGCCGCGCGCCGGTGGGACGAGAACGGCCGGCCGGAGCGGCTCCGCGAGGAGGTGGAGGGTTCGCTGCGCCGCCTGCGGCTCGAGCGGATCGACCTGTGGCAGCTCCACCGCATCGACCCGGCCGTCTCGCCCGAGGATCAGTTCGCGGTGATCGCCGAGATGCAGCGCGAGGGCAAGATCCGTCACGTCGGGCTCTCGGAGGTGAACGTCGAGCAGCTCGAGGTCGCGCGGACCATGCTCGAGATCGTGTCGGTGCAGAACCTCTACAACCTCACCGACCGCAAGTGGCAGGACGTCCTCGACGCGTGCGAGCGGCTCGGGATCGGGTTCCTCCCGTGGTACCCGCTCGACGTCGGCAAGCTCAACGCCGCGGGTGGTCTCGTCGCCGAGATCGCCGAGCGCAACGATGCCACGGCGGGACAGGTCGCGCTCGCGTGGCTGCTGCATCGCTCGCCCGTGATGCTGCCGATCCCCGGGACCTCGAAGGTCGCGCACCTCGAGGAGAACACGGCCGCCGCCGAGCTCCGCTTGCCCGACGAGGACCTCGCCGTGCTCGACGCGGCCGCCTGAGCGATGCCGACTACTATCCGCGCATGCTCGATTCGCCAGGTCTGCGCCGATGAAGGCGATCGTCGCCGTGCCGTCGGCGCCCGGCAGGTCGGAGATCCGCGAGATCGCCGAGCCGGACCCGATCTCCGATGAGGCCGTCGTCGACGTCCTCGCCGTCTCGCTCAACCGCGGCGAGTGCACCGCGCTCCGCAGCGCCGAAGAGGGCTGGCGACCCGGGTGGGACGTCGCCGGTGTCATCACGCGTCCGGCGGCCGACGGGAGCGGACCCCGGGAAGGCGCTCGGGTGACGGGCTGGGTCAACGGCGGCGGATGGGCCGAGCGTTCGGCCGTCCGCACCGATCATCTCGCCGAGATCCCCGACGACCTGCCGATCGAGGTGGCGTCGACGCTCCCGGTCGCCGGGCTGACGGCGGTCGGTCTGCTCGGGGTGCGGGGCACGCTGCTCGGCAAGCGCGTGGCGATCACGGGCGCGGCGGGCGGGGTCGGTCGGTTCGTGATCCAGCTCGCGCACATGGCGGGAGCGCACGTCACGGCGATCGTCGGGCGGCCCGAGCGCGCGGAGGGCCTCGCGAGGCTCGGCGCCGACGAGATCGCCGTCGGGCTCGCGCCCGAGGGGGATCCGTTCGATCTGATCCTCGAGTCCGTCGGCGGCGCGTCGCTCGCCGCCGCCGTCGACCGGATCGCGCCCGAGGGGACGATCGTCACGTTCGGCAACTCGTCGAACGAGCCGACCGCGTTCGACACACGGGTCCTCTACCGCAAGGGCGCGCCGACGATGCTCGGGTTCTTCGTGACGTACGAGCTCCTCCACGGCCGGACGGGCAGCTCGCGCCTCGCCGCGCTCGCGACGCTCGTGGCCGAGGGACGTCTGTCGTCGAAGGTGGACGTCACGCTGCCGTGGGAGCGCGCCGCCGAGGCGATCGACGCGTTGATGGAACGCCGCGTCTCGGGCAAGGCCGTCCTGACGATCGGTCCCACGGGTCGCTGACGGACCGACGGCATCGATCACACCGCGGGGCGCGCATCGCGTTCGGTCGCCCGCGACACCACGCGGCTACGCCTCGTCGTTCGGCATGAGGCAGAACTCGTTGCCCTCGGGATCCTGGAGGACCCGCCAGCGGTAATCGTCCTCCTCCTGGTCCGCGACGACGGTGGCGCCGAGCGACACGGCGAGACGCGTGACCGCCTCGAGATCGGACACCTCAAGATCCGGGTGCGCGCGGTTCTTCACGGTCTTGGGCTCGGGCACGCGCTGGAAGGCGAGCGCGACCGCGTCGTCGCCGGGTCGCGCGAGCATCGTGAGGTAGTCGCTCGACCCGAAGTGACCCTTGATCTCGAGACCGAGGAGCTTCGACCAGAACGCGGCGAGCGCATCCGGGTCTCGGCAGTCGATCGTGAGGTACCAGACGTGCGCGGGACTGGACTTCGGCATCGGTTCCTCGTTGGCGGCGGTCTCGGGGACGATACGTCGGAGATCACGCTGCGCGCTTGCGGGACCCTGCCTAGTTGTCCGCGGACATCGACAGCCCGAACGCGTCAACGAGCTCGATGGCCGTGACGGGGCGGGTGACCCGGATCACCTTGCGGCGCCAGGACCGCAGCGCATCGCCGATGCCGGTCCGCGTCTGATCCGGGTCCGACGCCAGCGGGCCTTCGCCGGGGGCTCGGAGGTACATGCGGATCTGGAACGCCAGCTGCGACGGGATCCGCCACGGCTGTCGGGCATGACGTCGGAGATGCCGCCACACGAGCGTTCGAAGTGGTGGATCGAGCCAGACGATCCGGTCCGCGGCCTCGAACAACGCGGACGTCCAGCCGAGGAACCCGCCCTCGGTGACGCGAGCGGGCCGTTCGAGGATCTGCCTCACCAGCTCATCGCGTTCGGCGGGTGATCGCTCGGTCCATCGCTCGTCGAGGTACGCGATCGCGTCCAGGGCGTAGAACGGGATCTCCAAGAGACGCGAGAGTTCCTTCCCTAGGGTCGTCTTGCCGGCGCTCGGGATCCCGATGACGTGCAGCTTCACTCGGTCGGTCGCGGGACGAGGCAGAACTCGTTGCCCTCGGGGTCGGACATGATCCGCCAGCGGACGCCCGCGGCCTCGTGGTCGGCGACGCGCCGGCCGCCGTGTTGGCGCACCCAGCGCGTCATCTCCTCGATGTCGTCGACCTCGACGTCGACGTGGACGCGGTTCTTCGTCTGCTTGGGCTCGGGGACGCGCTGGATCCCGATCCCCGGCCCGTGATCGCCTGCGGCGAGGAACAGGAACCGCCCGTCGTCGAAGCGGGTCTCGACCTCGGTCTCGAGCAACGCCGTCCAGAACCGCGCGAGGCCGTCGGGATCGTTCGCGTCGATCATGACGTGGCTGATCCTCGGACCGGGCATGGCCTACGCCACGAGCTCCGCGCACATCTCGTCGAACACGCGCGAGTGCGCATCGACGTCGTCCTCGGTCGTCGCGGGCGACATCAGCGCCATGTTGTGGAACGGCGTGAGGAGGATCCCCCGGTTGAGCGCGTACAGATGCGTGTAGCGCGCGAGCTCGTGGTCGTCGTTCGCCGCGGCCTCGCCGCCGTTGCGCGGCGGCGATGGGGTGAACCAGTACTCCGCGCGGCACCCGAGGCGCTGCACCTCCCACGGGAGGCCGTGGCGCTCGATCGCGTCCTTGACGCCGTCGGCCCACCGCTCGCCGAGCGCGATCATCCGCTCGAACGCTTCGTCCGTGAGGACGTGCTCGAGGGTCGCGCGCATCGCGGCCAGCGAGAGCGCGTTGCCGCTGAGCGTCCCGCCGACGCCGCCGACGTCCGTCGTCGGGAACGTGTCCATCATCTCGAGGACCTTGTCGGCGACCTCGGCGCTCATCCCGTAGGTGGCCGCGGGGACGCCGCTCGCGAGCGGCTTGCCGATCGTGAGGAAGTCCGGCTCGAGCCCCCAGGCCTTCGTCGCGCCGCCAGGACCCGCGCAGATGCAGTGCGTCTCGTCGATCACGAGCAGCGTCCCGTACCTCCTCGTCAGCGCGCGGAGCGCCTCGTGGTAGCCGGGGTCGGGGAGCACGATCCCGATGTTCGTCAGCGCCGGCTCGGCGAGCACGCACGCGACGTCCTCGTGCGCGAGCGCCTCCTCGAGCGCCTCGAGGTCGTTGAACTCGACGACGCGGGTCGTGATGTTCGGATCCACGGGGGGACCGACGTTGCCCGGGCGCGCGCCGCTGACGCCGTCCTCGATCGTGATGACCGTCTCGTCGACGGAGCCGTGGTAGCAGTAGTTGAAGACGAGGATCTTCGCTCGGGCGGTGATCCCCCGCGCGAGCCGGATCGTGAACCTGTTCGCGTCGGTCGCGGTCAGCGCGAACTGCCAGTAGGGGAGCCCGAACCGGCGCTCCATCTCGGCGCCGACCCAGATCGAATCCTCCGTCGGCAGCATCAGCGTGATCCCTTTCGCGGCCTGCTGCGCGATCGCGTCGACCGCGACCTTCGGGGCGTGACCGGTCATCCCGCCCGTGTCGCCGAGACACAGGTCCACGTACTCGCGCCCGTCGACGTCGGTGAAGCGCGCGCCCTCGGCCTCGGCGACGAAGACCGGGTACGAGCCCGCCCACTCGGTCATCCACGGCATCGGGACGCCCGCGAGCAGGTTCTTCTTCCCTCGCTCGAACAGCTCGCGGCTCTTCGGGTGCTCGTCCTCGAACCTCGCGAGCTCGCGCTCGGTCAGCTCCTGGAGCTTCGTGCGGTCGACGGTGCTCGGCATCCTGGCTCGGCCTCCCCCTGAAGGTCGCGCCAGCCTAGCCATCCGCGACCACCGTGGTCGTCCGATCGCGCCGGACGTGCGAACGTGGAGGGATGGCGCAGCGATGGACGCTCGAGAACGCGAAGCACGCGTTCGCCCTCGTGCGGCAGGGAAGGAACCCCGCGGCCGCCGTCTACGACTCGATCGGGCCGAACTTCGTGCTCGCGCTCGACGAGGGGTGGCTGAACCTGGGGCTCTGGGAGGGCGACGGCTCGGATCCTTCGGAGGCGCCCGTCGCGGTCCGGCGCCTCGTGGGCGAGATCGCGCAGCACCTTCCGCGCGGCGGTGCCGTGCTCGACGTCGGCAACGGCCTCGGCGCACAGGATCCGCTGATCGCCCGGCTCGTGCAGCCGACCCGGCTCGTCGCCGTCAACATCACGAGGTCGCAGCTCGTCGCCGGTCGCGAGCACCTGCGCGCGGCGCACGCGCTCGCGATCAATGCGGACGCGGCGCGGCTCCCGCTGCGAGACGCATCGTTCGATGGATTGATCAGCGTCGAGGCCGCGTTCCACTTCCCGAGCCGCGCGCGGTTCTTCCGACAGGCGTTCCGGGTGCTGCGGCCCGGCGGCGTGCTGACGATGAGCGACATCCCCACGCAGCGCCGGCCGTCCGGGGCGGCGGAGCTGCTCGCCGGCGTCACGCAGCTGCGGGTGTGGGGGCTGAAGCCGACCGCCGCCGCGACCGCGGGGCAGATCGTCGAGACGGCGCGGCGTGCGGGGTTCGCCGACATCGAGGTCGAGCTCGTCGGCGAGCGCGTGATCGCGCCGGCGCTCCGCTCCGTCCGCGATCGGCTCGAACGCCGAGACGTCGACGCGCCGGCCGCGATGCGGCTCGCGAGCCGCGTGATGCTCGGCCAGGTCGAGACGCTGTGGCGGAACGGCGTCCTCGAGTACGCGCTGCTCCGCGCGCGGAAGCCTTAGCGCGCCAGCTCGCGCCGGAGCGCCGACAGCGGGAGCGACCCGAGCGCGAGCACGCGGTCGTGGAACCCGCTCAGCGAGAACCCGCCGCCGAGTCGCTTCGCCGCGTCGGCGCGCTGCTGCTCGATCTCGAACTGCCCGATCTTGTAGCTGAGCGCCTGGCCCGGCAGCGTGACGTAGCGGTCGGTCTCGATCACCGCGTCGACGTGCGGGACGCCCGCGTTCTCGAGCGTCTCGATCGCCCGGTCGCGCGACCAGCCGAACGCGTGGATCCCGCTGTCGACGACGAGACGCGCCGCGCGCATCCCCTGCATGTCGAGCATCCCGAGCCGCTCGCCCTCGTCCTCGAACAGCCCCATCTCGTCCGCGAGCCGTTCGCTGTACAGACCCCATCCCTCCGCGAACGCGCTCCCGGCGAGCAGCCCGCCGAAGCGCTTGAGCGCGGGGCGGTCGCCCATCTCCTGCTCGAGCGTGAGCTGGAAGTGGTGGCCGGGGCTCGCCTCGTGGTACGTCGTCGTCGCGAGGTGGTGCAGCGGCTTGCCCTTGAGGTCGCCCGCGTTCACGTAGTAGACGCCCCTGCGCGATCCATCGGCCGACGGCGGCTGGTAGAAGGCGAACGGCATGTCGGCCTCGCGGAACTCCTCGACCGGCTTCACCACGCAGTTCTCCGACGGCAGCCGGCCGAACCAGTCGCGAGCCGCCTCGTAGGCCTTCTCGACCTGGCGCATCGCGAG
Organism: Actinomycetota bacterium; assembly: GCA_035629255.1. Taxonomy (GTDB): domain Bacteria; phylum Actinomycetota; class UBA4738; order UBA4738; family HRBIN12; genus CALGFI01. The sequence continues at coordinate 16,541 of DASPIF010000281.1, forward strand.
ATCGACGAGCTCGTCCCTGGTCCTGGCGCGGTTCCCGCGCTCGTCGAGGAGCCGCTCGGCGGCCTCGGCGTCCGGCGCCCCGAGGCGCTCCGCGACGAGGCGCCGCTCGTCCTGGATCTTCGCGAGGTCCTCCACGCCGAGGTCGTGCACCTTCTGCGCGTCGAGCGGCAGCGTCGTCCATGACAGGATCTGCGCCGCGTAGATCGCGTCGCCGTCCGGGAGCGATGAGAGGCCGAGCGTCTCGGTTGCCGCCGGCAGGTACTCGCGCAGCGCCGCGAGGTACCGCTCCAGCGCCGGGTACAGCGCGTCGCGGGTCACCCCGGCGATCCGCTCGCGCGCGGCCGCGTCCTCGCCCGCCGGCATCACGGACGGTGCATCCTCGGCGGGCGTGGCGAGCAGCCGCTCGACCTGGGCGACCGCACGCTCGACGACGATCCGCGGCGCCGTGACGCCCGCCGCGACCCCGTCGCGCAT
>DASPIF010000282.1:0-2889 GCA_035629255.1 Actinomycetota bacterium
CCGCGGCACGTCACCGCGCCGTCGCGTACCGCAGGAAGACCGTTCCGCCCGCGAAGCGACGTTCCTCGAGCAGCGTCACGGCCGTCCGCACGCCGTCCGGGAAGTAGGGGGTGCCGCCACCGACGACGTACGGCACGAGGAACAGCTGCCACTCGTCGACCAGGCCCGCGCGGATCGCGTGCTCGGCCAAGCCCGGGCCGCCGATCCCGAGATCGCGGTCGGACGAGGCCTTCAGGCGGCGGACGGACTCCGCCTCGAACGCGGGCTCGAGGCGCGTCCTCGCCGTCGGGACGTCCTCGAGCGTCCGTGAGTACACGACCTTGTCCGCGGCGCGCCAGATCGCCGCGAAGTCGCGGAGCGCGGGCGAGTCCTCCTCGATCGTCTCCCAGACCTTCATCACGTCGTACATCCGGCGGCCGAGCAGGAACGTGCCGATCGAGCGCGTCGCGTCGTTGACGAACGTGTGGACCTCGTGGTCGGGCTCGGCCCAATCGAAGTTCCCGTGGTCGTCCGCGACGTAGCCGTCGAGCGAGGCGAGGGAGGCGTAGATCAGCCTCGCCATACCTCTAGGACTCCGCTCGACTTCGGCGAAGGCGCTCCAGGCCGTCGAGGATCAGATCGAGCGCGAACTCGAACTCGAGCTGGTCGTCACAGCCGCTCAGCGTCGAGTCGCCCTCGTGGGAGATCGCGCCGCTCGAGATCTCGCCGACGAGCGCAGCGATGTTCGGGTACGCATCGGCCATCTGCGACCACATCGCGACGGCCTCCTCCTCGGGGACGCTCGCCGTGTCGTCGAAGAGCTCCTGCGAGAACCCCAGGAGCCGGCTCCCCATCACGTGCAGCGCGTGGTGCATCAGGTCGACCGAGAACCCGCCGGCGCGGAGGACGCCCATCATCGAGTCCATGTAGGCGATGACCGTCGGCGTCGGCTCGCCCCGCGACTCGATCACCCGGGATGCCCAGCGATGGCGGAGCAGCGCTCGCCGAGCCGAGAGGATGCGCTCGCGGATCGCGACCTGCCACGCGACGCCCTCGCGCGGCGGCTCGATCTCGGCGACGACGACGTCGATCATGCCGTCGAGGAGCTCGTCCTTGTTCGCGACGTGCTTGTACAGGGCCATGGGCACGACGCCGAGCTCCTGCGCGATCCGGCGCATGCTGATCGACTCGACGCCGCCCTCGTCCGCGAGCGCGACGGCCACCTCCAGGATCCGCTCGCGCGTCAGCGCGGTTCGTTCGTGGCTCGGCCGTTCAACCCTCGTCGCCACCGGTCCCCACTCTCGCACGCAGGTCGGACTTGACAGAGTGTACGCCGTACACCTAGGTTTCAGCCATCAGGTGTACGCCGTACACCACGATCGAGGGAGACGCGACATGAAGGCCATCGTGCAGGACCGGTACGGGTCGGCGGACGTGCTCGAGCTGCGGGACGTCGAGGTGCCGTCCCCGGGACCCGACGAGGTGCTCGTCCGCGTGCGGGCGGCCGGAGCGGGACCGGACGTCTGGCACTGGATGACGGGGTTGCCGCTGATCGCGCGACCGGCGCTCGGCCTCCGGGCACCGAAGCAGCGGATCCGGGGATGGGACGCGGCGGGAACCGTCGAGGCGGTCGGAGCGAACGTCACCGGGTTCTCGGTCGGTGACGAGGTGATGGGGCTCGCGCCGGGGGCGTTCGCCGAGCTCGCGATCGCCGGCGACAAGCTCGTCCGCAAGCCGGCACGGCTGTCGTTCGAGGAGGCGGCGGCGGTGCCCGTGTCCGGGGTCACCGCCCTCCGCGCGGTCCGCGAGAAGGCAGGGGTCCGAGCGGGGCAACGCGTGCTCGTGATCGGCGCGGCGGGAGGCGTCGGCTCGCTCGCGGTGCAGATCGCGAAGGCGTGCGGCGCACACGTCACCGGCGTGGTGAGCACCGGGAAGATGGACCTCGTCCGTTCGATCGGCGCCGACGACGTCGTCGACTACACGCGCGAGGACTTCACCGACGGCTCGCGGACGTGGGACGTGATCATCGACACGGCCGGCCGCCGGCCGCTCCGCCGGCTGCGACGCGCGCTCACGAGGAGCGGCACGCTCGTGATCGTCGGCGGCGACGGTGGCGGGCGGTGGACCGGCGGGTTCTTCCGCGGGATGCTCCGCGCACCGCTCGTGTCACTGTTCGTCGGACAGAGGCTCATGGGGCTGCAGACCGTCGAGCGTCGCTCCGACCTCGAGGACCTCGCCGCGATGATCGAGGACGGTGCCCTCACCCCGCTGGTCGACCGGACGTTCGATCTCGTCGAGGCGGCGGATGCGATCCGGTACCTGGAGCACGGCCATCCACGCGGCAAGGTCATCGTCACCGTCTGATCGACGGGAGTCTATGTCGCCTTCCCGACGGTCGCGCGCTCGGGACCGGCATAGCGTGCTGCCGTGAGGTGTCAGACGTCTGACAGCGTGACCTCGCCGAGAGGCCGGTGGCCTAGGAGGGAGGGGGCGATGGAGCTCCTCCGGATCACGAAGACCGACGATGCGCTCATCGTCGAAGGCGAAGTCGATCTCGCGGCCGCGGACGAGTTGCGGGAAGCGCTGCTCGAGTCGGCAGCGGCGGGGACGAGCGTCCTCGATACGTCGGGCGTCACGTTCATCGACAGCACCGGCCTGCACATCCTCCTGTCGGCCGGTCGCGCCCTCAACGGCACCGGACCGCTCGTCCTGCGGAGCCCGTCGCGAGCCGTGCTGCGCCTCCTCTCGATCGCGTTGCCTGACGGAACGCCCGAGATCGAGGTCCGATGACCGCGGTCGAGGCATCGGCGGAGGAGGGAGGCGGCGGAGACGTCATCCGGCTCGCGGACCGACTCAAGGCGCAGCGCGAAGATCGAGGCATCAGCCAGTCGCAAGCCGCTCGCGAGCTCG
>DASPIF010000283.1:0-3091 GCA_035629255.1 Actinomycetota bacterium
GTCGATCGTGAACGTGTGCGGCGTGTTGGCGTTGCCGTTCTTGAGCGTCAGGTCTTCGCCGGGGGCGATCTCCAGCTCCGTCGGGTCGAACGCGAAGTTGTTGGCCTGCACCGTCGATGCGCCGGCCCCCTCGTCCTGACCGCCACCGCCCTCGTCCCCACCACCGCCGTAGCGGTCGGTGTCGTCGCCCGTCGAGCCCGTCTCCGCCGTGGCGCCGGTCGCCACGCTCGTGCCGCCGTCCGCCGCGTCGCTGTCGCCGTCCCCCCCGCACGCCGCGGCGGCGAGGAGCAGCACCACGGTCCCGATGACGATCGATCCCCGAGCGATGCGCTTCGTGTCCACGTCCGTTCCTCCCGTCGTCGGTGTCCGGGTATACGACCGGCGGCCGCGCCCGGCTCGCTCGATGGCGTTCCGGGGAGCGTCGGACGTCGCCGCTACCATGCCCGGTGTGAGCGATCCCCGCGAACGCACGGAGGACGTCGAGCGCCGGACGCTCGCTGAGCATGCCACGCTCGCGGCGACGAGCAAGGGACGGGAGCGCGAGGAGCCCGCCGACCGGCTGCGCACGTGCTTCCAACGCGATCGCGACCGCATCGTCCACGCCAAGGCGTTCCGGCGGCTCAAGCACAAGACGCAGGTGTTCCTCGCGCCCGAGGGCGATCACTACCGGGTCCGGCTGACGCACACGCTCGAGGTCAGCCAGATCGCCCGGACGTCGGCACGCGCGCTCGCGCTGAACGAGGATCTGGCGGAGGCCATCGCCCTCGGTCACGACCTCGGCCACACGCCGTTCGGGCACCTCGGCGAGCAGGCATTGACGCCGTTCCTCGGACGACCCTTCCGGCACAACGAGCAGAGCCTTCGGATCGTCGATCACCTCGAGGACGACGGGCGCGGGCTGAACCTCACGTGGGAGGTCCGCGACGGCATCGTGAACCACACCTGGTCGATGCCGGAGCCGTCGACGCCCGAGGCGAGGATCGTCCGGTACGCGGATCGGATCGCGTACATCAACCATGACGTCGACGACGCCGTGCGGGCGGGCGTCCTCGCGACCGATGACCTGCCGAGCGACGCGATCGCGATCCTCGGGAAGACGCATGCCGACCGGATCGACACGCTCGTGAACGACCTCGTCGATCACTCGCGGGGCTCGGAGATCCGGCTCTCGGGCGACGTGTTCGGGGCCCTGGATCTCCTCCGGGACTTCCTGTTCGAGCACGTCTACCTGCGCGACGAGGCGCGGGCCGAGCAGGAGAAGGCGATCGGCGTCGTCCGCGCCCTGTTCGCCTACTTCCTCGACCACCCCGAGGAGCTGCCCGAGGAGTACCATCGGACCAGCGGCGATCTCCCGACGCGCGTGGCCGACCACATCGCCGGGATGACCGATCGGTACGCGCTGCGGACGTACGAACGCCTGTTCCTTCCCCAAGGGTGGCTGCTCTAGCGCACGTCGAGGGGGAGCGGGTGGCCGGACGGATCCGCCAAGAGGACATCGAGCAGGTCCGCGAACGCACGGACATCGTCAAGGTCGTTTCGGGCTACCTGACGCTCAAGCGATCCGGCCACGACTCGTTCAGCGGGCTCTGCCCCTTCCACACCGAGAAGACGCCGTCCTTCTCGGTCTCACCCTCCAAGGGTGTCTATTACTGCTTCGGGTGCGGCCAGGGCGGCGACGCGATCCGGTTCCTCCGCGAGGTCGAGCATCTCGACTTCACCGACGCCGTCGAGCGGCTCGCGAGGGATGCCGGCGTCAACGTCCGGTACGAGGGTGACACCCCGGCGGAGCGCCGGGCCGCGTCCAAGCGTCAGGCGCTGAACCGCGCCAACGAGGAAGCGTTTGGCCTCTACCACCGGATGCTCCTCGACGGGCGCGAGGGCGAGGACGCCCGACGGTACCTCGCCGAACGCGGGATCGATCAGGAGACGGCGAGCGCGTTCGAGATCGGATACGCGCCCGGGTACGCCGACTTCCTGCTGCGGCGGCTCGCCCGATCGTTGTCGACGGAGCTCCTCGTGGAAGCCGGGCTCGCGCTCCGCGACGATCAGGGCAACGTTCGCGACCGCTTCCGCGGCCGGATCACGTTCCCGGTGCGCGACCTCTCGGGACGTGCCGTCGGGATCGGCGCCCGCATCCTGCCGACGGCGCGCGACGACGCTGCGTCCCGCGCCACCGAAGGTCCGAAGTACCTCAACTCGCCCGAGACGCCGATCTACAAGAAGGCCGAGGTGCTCTACAACCTCGATCGCGCCAAGGCCGGCGTCGCGCGGTCGGGCGAGATCTTCGTCGTCGAGGGCTACACGGACGTGATCGCGATGGCGCAGGCGGGGATCGACACGGCGGTCGCGACGTGCGGGACGGCGCTCGGCGAGGGTCACTTCCGGCTCGCCTCGCGGTTCGCGCAGCGGATGGTGCTGCTCTTCGACGGTGACGAGGCGGGCGCGCGCGCCGCCGAACGCGCCTTCGCCTTCCTCGAGACGTTCCCCCTCCAGCCGGTCGTCCTGATCCTGCCCGCGGGTCAGGACCCGGCGGACTTCGTCCGCGCGAGCGGCGCCGACGAGCTGCGGTCGCTCGCCGCCCGAGCCGTTCCGCTCGTCGAGTACATGCTCCGGCGGACGGTCGCCAGGCACGACCTCGGCACGGTGGAGGGGCAGGCCGCCGCCGTCGCGGCCGCGCTCCCGATGCTCGAGGGCCTCGGCGACCCCGTCCGGCGCTCCGAGTACGCCCACGTGCTCGCCGATCTCGTCGGCGTGTCGGAGGGCTCGGTCGCCCTCGCCCTGGACCGCCGGATGACCGGCCGGCCCGTCGAGCTCCGCGAGACGATCAAACGCGCTTCGGCGCAGGAGCGCGTCGAGCGCGAGATGCTCCGTCTCCTCGCGCGCGACGGCGAGATCTTCTCGGCGCTCGCTCCCAAGCTCGCCGCCGAGGACTTCCAGCTCGTTCGCAACCGGGACCTCTTCGCGCTGCTCGTCGAGACCGGTGGGGACATCGGCGGCACCGTGTCGAGATCGCAAGACGACAAGGTCGTCGCCGCGCTGTCGTCGCTCACGCTCGAGCCGCTCGACGGCGAGCCGACGCTCGCGTACGCCG
>DASPIF010000284.1:0-2826 GCA_035629255.1 Actinomycetota bacterium
CAAGGGCAGCGGGTTCTACGCGACCGACAGCCGCAAGAGCGGCGCGAGCTCCGGCACCAAGAAGGAGGCCGACGGCGCGTCCAAGACCGAGCCCTCGAGCGACAAGCCGACGTCCACGACCAAGGACGCAGCGCCCACGTCGAGCGGCGGGTCCGACGCCGGATCCGCGTCGACGTCGGGGTCGAGCACGGCCTCGGGCACGGGCGGATCCAAGGACGCATCGTGACGACCGCGGAGATCGGGGTCTTCGGCGGGTCGGGGTTCTATTCGTTCCTCGAGGACACCGAGACGGTCGAGATCGACACGCCCTACGGCGCGCCCTCCGCGCCGCCCGTCGTGGGCGAGGTCGGCGGTCGGCGGGTCGCGTTCATCCCGCGACACGGTGTCCACCACGAGTACCCGCCGCACCGGATCCCGTACCTCGCGAACGCGTGGGCGATGAAGGACCTCGGCGTCTCGCGGGTCATCGCGCCGAACGCGTGCGGCTCGCTCCAGGAGCACGTCAAGCCCGGCGACTTCGTGATCTGCGACCAGCTCGTCGACCGGACCCGATCGCGCCCGCACACCTTCTACGACGGCCCGGTGACGACGCACATCTCGTTCGCCGACCCGTACTGCCCAACGATGCGCGAGGTCGCGATCTCCAAGGGCCACGACCTGGGCATCAGCGTTCACGATCGAGGGACCGTCGTCGTGATCGAGGGACCGCGCTTCTCGACGCGCGCCGAGTCCGCCTGGTTCAAGGCGGCGGGATGGGAGGTCATCAACATGACGCAGTACCCGGAGGCGCTCCTCGCCCGCGAGCTCGAGCTCTGCTTCGCGAACATCTCGCTGATCACCGACTACGACGTCGGCGTGGAGGGCGTGCCACCCGTCACGAACGACGAGGTCGTGCGGGTCTTCAACGAGAACAACGAGAAGCTGCGCGGTCTGCTGTTCGCGATCATCCCGGACCTGCCCGAGGCGCGCGAGTGCCCGTGCGCCACCGCGCTCCAGGGCGCGGCGTTCGAGGCCTGACCGGCCGGGGAAGGCTCGCAACCATGGCCGACAAGCAGCTCGTGACGATCGAGCTCCGGTTCGTGACGGAGGACGAGCCCGAGCCGATCGGGGACCGCGTCCGCGAAGCCGTGGCGATGATCGTCGGCAGGGACGCCCTCGAGGAGTACCGCGTCCGGGCGATGCCGCTCGCACCGCCGAAACGCCCCCGCGCCGTCTGATCGGGCGTCTGTGATCCGGTTCACAGCGAGGCACGTCACCGCCCGCGTACCGTTGCGCCCATGGCTGCGTTGTCGGACCTGGTGCGCCGGAAGTGGTCGCGCCGAGCCAAGCTCTCGGCCGTCGTCGCGATCGCCTGTGGGTTCCTGACGTTCCGCGTCGTCGACGGGTACGCGACCGAGCTCGAGGCGCTGCGCCCGATCGCGGGTGACCTCGTTCCGATCGTCGTGGCCGCCGGGGACCTCGCGCGAGGGACCGCGATCGCCGCCGACGCCGTGCGGATCGAACGGATCCCCGCGGCGTTCGCTCCACCGGGGGCGTTACGGACGACCGCGGCGGCCATCGGCCGGACGCTCGTCAGCGACGTCGCGGCCGGGGAGGCCGTCACGCGCACCCGGATCTCGGTGAGCGGCGGTCCGGTCGCGTCGCTGGTGCCGGGCGGCTTCCGAGCCTTCCCGATCGCGGCCACCGTTCCATCCGGCGCGGTCCGCGCCGGCGACCGCGTCGACGTGATCGCGACCTACGGTGGTCCGAACCCCTACACCGACACCGTCGCGTCGGGCCTCGAGATCCTCTCGACCGGCGAGCCGCATGACGGAGCGCTCGTCACCACCGCGGACGGGACGACCTCGCTGCTCCTGCTCGTGACGTCCGACGTCGCCGAACGGCTGGCGTACGCCGCTGCGTACGCGGATCTCGCCGTCTCGATCGGACCCGTCAAGGACGAGGCGACGTAACGCCTCGATGCGCGGTCGACCCGGACCGCTGGCTAGGATGGCGCGCCCGCGACCAGGGAGACGGAGCGCTGACGATCCTGCAGGCGATCATCCTCGGGCTCACGCAGGGCGTCACCGAGTTCGCGCCGATCTCGAGCTCGGGGCACCTGATCCTCGTGCCGTGGCTGTTCGACTGGCCGATCCTCGCGAACCCGGACCTGAACAAGACGTTCGACGTCGCCTTGCACATCGGGACGCTGGTCGGCGCGCTCGCGTACTTCCGTCGCGACGTGTGGCGGTACTTCGTCGCGTGGACCCGCTCGGTGCGGGCGCGGGCGATCGAGGACACCGACCAGCGGATCGCGTGGGCGATCGTGATCGGGACGATCCCCGGGGTGATCATCGGCGCGACGCTCGAGCAGGTCATCCAGGATCACCTGGGGCAGCCGTGGTTGATCGCCGTGATGCTCGCGGTCTTCGGCGTGGTGCTGTACGTCGTCGACCGGCGCGCGCGCGACGACCGCGATCTCGGGGACGTCACGGTCTCGAAAGGGTGGTGGCTCGGGGTGGCGCAGGCGCTGGCGCTCCAGCCGGGCGTCTCGCGTTCGGGCGTGACGATCACGGCAGCGCGTGCCTTCGGGTTCGAGCGCGCGACGGCGGCGCGGGTCTCGTTCCTGCTCGCACTGCCGATCATCGCCGGGGCAGGCGTCTACAAAGGTCTCGACCTCGTCCGCGAGGGGATCCCGCCGGGGTTCGCCGCGCCGTTCCTGGCGGGGACGATCGCCGCGGCGATCAGCGGGTTCCTCGTCATCTGGGGCCTGCTCGCGTACCTGCGCCGCCGCGACCTCTCGGTCTTCCTCTGGTACCGGCTCGCTGCGGCGGCCGTCGTCTTCGG
>DASPIF010000285.1:0-2134 GCA_035629255.1 Actinomycetota bacterium
GAGCTGGACCTCGTCGTGACCGCGATCGGGACGCCGGCCCTCGACGCCGTCGCGGCGACCGTGCGTGGCGCGGTGGCGCTCGCCGAGCGCGACGTCGCGCGTGCGATCGAGTCGCTCCGCGACGCGATCGCGACGTGGCACGAGCTGCGACTCCCCTACGAGACGGCGAGGGCGCGAGCGTTGCTCGGCCGCGCGCTGATCGCGGCGGGCGACGACGACGGCGCGCGGATCGAGCTCCGCGCCGCGCTCGGCGCGTTCGAACGTCTCGGTGCGACGCCCGACGTCGAGGCGACCGTCTCGCTCCTCGAGGGGCCGTCCGCGCTTCCGGGAGGGTTGACGGCGCGCGAGGTCGAGGTGCTGCGGCTCGTCGCCGAAGGCAAGACCAACCGGGACATCGCCGTCGAGCTGGTGATCAGCGAGCACACGGTGGGGCGCCATCTCCAGAACATGTACGCCAAGCTCGGCGTCTCAACGCGCGCCGCCGCGACCGCGTACGCGTTCGAGCACGACCTGACGTGACCCCCGTGGTGCGAACGCACCACTCGGGGGATCGCACCGGATTGGTGCGTTCCGGCGATGAGCCGATCCGCGCCGCGACCTAGCGTCGACGCCATCGACCGGAAGGGGTTCGCGATGGCGATCGAGACGTTCGACACCGTGGTCATCGGGGCGGGCCAGGCCGGCCTCGCCGCCGCCTATCACCTGCGCCGGGCCGGTCGGGAGTTCGTCGTGCTCGACGGGAACGACCGCGTCGGCGACAACTGGCGCCGGCGGTACGACTCGCTCCGCCTGTTCACGCCCGCGTACATCGTGCGTCTGCCGGGCTGGGGCTTCCCCGGCCCGAGCGGCGCGATGCCGTCGCGCGACGAGATGGCCGACTACCTCGAGGCGTACGTCGCGCGGTTCGCGATCCCGGTCCGCACGGGCGTGAAGGTCGAGGGTCTCCGGCGCGAGGGGGACCGCTACGTCCTGACGGCCGGCGACGATCGCTACGAGGCCGCGAACGTGATCGTCGCCACCGGCGCCCACCGGGAGGGCCGGGTCCCGGCGATCGCGCGCGAGCTCGACCCGTCGATCCGGCAGATGCACGCGAGCGAGTACCGCAACCCGGCGCAGCTCGCCGACGGCGGCGTCCTGGTCGTCGGCGCGGGGAACTCCGGAGGCGACATCGCGCTCGAGCTCGCGGCCACGCGCCCGACGTGGCTCTCGGGGAAGGAACGCGGCCACATCCCCGTCCACATCGACCGACCGATCCCGAAGCACGTCGTGTTCCGGCTCGTCCGCGCCGTCGGGTGTCACGTCCTGACGCTGCGGACCCCGATCGGTCGTCGCGTCAGCCGGAAGACCGGCGGAGATCCGCTGGTCCGGGTGAAGCCGAAGCAGCTCCTGGCGGCGGGCGTGCAACGCGTCGGGCGGACGGTGTCGGTGCGCGACGGCAAGCCCGTGGTCGAGGAGGGAACGGTCGTCGACGTTCCGAACGTGATCTGGTGCACCGGCTACCGGCACGATTTCTCGTGGATCGACCTGCCGATCTTCGGGGAGGACGGCCGGCCGAACCACGTCCGGGGCGTCGTGACGCAGGAGCCGGGCCTGTACTTCGTCGGGCTCGTCTGGCAGTTCTCGATCGCGTCCGACGTCCTCGCCGGGATCGACCGGGACGCGAGGTACGTCGTGAAGCAGCTCCAGCGTCGGGGCGCCGCGCGTCCGGCGACGCGGGACGTGGCCGCCGTCGGAAACGTGTGACGTCGGCGGCCCGGACCCGCGACGGGCCCTGCTCGCCGCGGCGTGGCGTCTGGCGCTAGTCCGCGAGGACCTCGTCGAGTCGCTCGAGGACGGGCCACGCGCCCTCGGACGTGTTCGAGACGACGGTGCGGGGTCTCCCCGGTGGCCGGATCGTGGCTCGACCAGAACGAGATGCCCGCGTCGTAGCCGTGCAGCTCGACGACGTCGCGCGTCGCGTGGAGCCAGAACCCGAGGCCGTAGCGGGCCTCGTGCTCCGGCGCGTCGCTGCGCGGCCGCACCATCTCGGCGGCCGCCTCGCGGGACACGATGCGGCCATCGAAGAGCGCGCTCCATAGCGCCGAGACGTCGGTGAGTCCCTTCGTGCCGCTCGCGATCGCGAACCGCGTGTCGA
>DASPIF010000286.1:0-13280 GCA_035629255.1 Actinomycetota bacterium
CAACGCGCCGCCGAGGTGAACGGAGCCTCATGACGGATGCCACCCGGCGCCCCGGGTCGACCCGCTAGGTCTGCTCGGTCTCGACGAACGAGCGATAGCCGGCAGCGTCCATCAGGCCGTCCACCTGTGACGCGTCCGGCACTTCGAGGACCACGATCCATCCGTCGCCGTAGGGCTGCTCGTTCACGAGCTCCGGCCGTTCCTCCAGGAGCGGGTTCCGTTCGATGACCGTTCCGCCGACGGGCGCGAACACGTCCGAAACGGACTTCGTCGACTCGACCTCGCTGAACGCCTGGTTCGCCTTCACCTCGGTGCCGACCTCGGGGACGTCGACGTACACGACGTCGCCGAGCGCGTCCTGCGCGAAGTCCGTGATCCCCACCCGGACGCGGCCCTCGCCCTCGTCGCGGACCCACTCGTGATCCTTCGTGTAGCGGAGCTCGTCGGGGAACTCCATCGCGGGTTGCCTCCTCGTCTTGCCGTGCGCGAGCGGGGCCGACGCTAGCACGAACGCCTCTCACGGCCGGGCGGCGGTCGCCTCCTTGGCGTCGCGGAGGTACCACGCCGCCACCACGTAGGACTCGAGGAGGCCGACGCCGTACGCCACCCACCCGACCGCGAGGGTCGCCGATGCCAGCGCGTAGCCGAGGCTGCCCCACGCGATCGCCCCGATCGCTGCCATGAGCGTGAAGGTCGCGACCTTGCCGAGGAAGCGCACCTCGATCCGCACCCCACGTCCCAGCAACGCGAGGCCGACGACGAGCACGACGACGTCTCGCGCCACCACGGCGACGGCCGCCCACACCGGGAACACGTCGCGGATGACGAGCGCGATCAGCGCCGCGGCGATCGCGAGCCGGTCGGCGACGGGGTCGAGGATCGCCCCCAGCTCCGAGACCTGGCCCGTCGTCCGCGCGACGACCCCGTCGAGCCAGTCCGTCACCGACACGACCGCGAAGACGATCACGCCGATGGACGTCGTGTCGCGGTCGACGATCAGGGCGACGAAGACCGGGGTCGCCAGGATCCGCAGGAGGGACAGAGCGTTCGGGACGGTGGCGACCCTCCGCGCCGGGGGGACCGTCATCGGCCTCCCCCCTCGCTCCGGTCGGGCCGGCCGGATTTGAACCGGCGACCTTCTGTCCCCCAGACAGACGCGCTAACCAAGCTGCGCCACGGCCCGTGCTCGGTCATCCTACCGGCCGGCGCTCCCTCGCCCGGTCCGGAACCGCAGTCGGACGGGAACGCCGACGAGATCGAAGGCCGCCCGGAACCGGTTCTCGAGGAACCGCTGGTACGGGCCGCCGGGCGGCCGGGCCCCGAACACCGCGAACGTCGGTGGCCCGACCGCGACCTGGGTCGCGTAGCGGAACCGCACACCGCCCGGCGCGCTGCGATCGGCCTGCGCGGCCTGCAGCACCTCGTTCACGACGGAGGTGGGCACGCGCCGCACCCATCCGTCATAGGTCTGGAGGAGCAGTGGGGGGAGGCGGTCGACGCCCCGGCCCGTGAGCGCCGACGTCCGCTGGATGCTCGCCCGGGCGAACGGCACGAGCGCCTCGGCGATCGCCTTGTACGTCCGATCCTTCTCCTCGACCAGGTCCCATTTGTTCGCGACGACGAGCAGACCACGGCCGGCCTCGATCACTCGCGCGGCGATCCGCTTGTCCTCGGACGTCATCCCGGCGGTCGCGTCGAGCACCACCATCGCCACTCCCGCGCGTTCGATGGCCCGCTCGGCGCGGAGGAAGCTGAAGTACTCGACCCCCTGGATCTTCGCCGGGCGCCGGAACCCAGCCGTGTCGACGAATCGGACGGGCCCGTCTGCCCACCCGACGACCGCGTCCACGCTGTCGCGCGTCGTCCCCGCCTCCTCGAACACGACGGAACGCTCCTCGCCGACGATCCTGTTGAAGAGGCTCGACTTGCCGACGTTCGGGCGTCCGACGAGCGCGAACGCGGGCTCGTCGTGGTCGTCGCCCTCGGGTCCCTCGTCGGGCAACACGGCCACGATGCGGTCCAGGACCTCCCCCGAGCCGCGACCGTGGAGCGCGGAGACCGGCAGCGGCTCGCCGAGCCCGAGGCCGTGGAAGGCGAGGGCATCGGCCTCCTCGCGATCGGTGTCCACCTTGTTCGCGACGAGGACGACCGGGACGCGCGCTCGCTGCAGGCGCCGCGCCAGCAGCGCATCCTCCTCGACCGGGCCCGTCTGCGCGTCGACGACGAGGACGATCACGTCCGCCTCCTCCATCGCACGGTCGGCCTGATGCGCCACCTTCGCCTCGATGCCGCTCGCCCCGTGGACGTACCCCCCTGTGTCGACGAGCCGGAACGTGCGCCCGCGCCATGTCGCCTCGCGCGCGATGCGGTCTCGCGTCACGCCCGGTGTCTCGTGAGCGATCGCGTCCCGGTTCCCTACGAGACGATTGCCGAGGGTGGACTTGCCGACGTTCTGTCGGCCGACGATCGCGACCGTAGGCACGCGCGGACGCTCGTCGCTCACGAGCGGCGACGCTTCCGGATGACCGAGAGTGCCGTCCGGAAGACCTCATCGCGACCGAGCCGCGTCGTGTCGATCACGACGGCGTCCGGCGAGGGGGTGAACGGGTTCGTTCGCGCATCGGCGAGGTCCCTTCGGACGAGCTCGTCCCCGACGGCCGGCGGCGGCGATGAGCGTTCGGCCGCGCGACGCCCGACCCGCGCATCCTCGGCGGCGTCGAGGTACAGCTTCACGGTCGCCGCCGGGGCCACGACCGTCCCGATGTCTCGACCCTCGACGACGGCGCCCGCCGAGATCAAGGCGCGCTGCCGCTCGCGGAGGATCGTGCGAACCTCGGGGTGACGTGCCACCCTCGAGACGATCGACTCGACGTCGGGGCCCTCCAACTCGTCGCCCGGTATCTGACCGTCGATGGTCAGCGACGGCGGCGCGAGCGTGTGGTCGAGGTCGAAGGTCAGACCACGGGCGAGCGCGGAGAGCGTCGCAGCGTCATCGGGATCGGTCCGGCTCCGCGCGGCGACGAGCGCGAGCGCTCGGTACATCAGACCCGTGTTCACGTACGGGAGACCGAGCTCGAGCGCGAGCCGCTGCGCGAGCGTGCTCTTGCCCGAACCTGCCGGACCGTCGATCGCGACGACGACGGTCATCCCTCGACGCCCGCGCCGAGCCGGGCGAGCGTCCCGAAGAATCCGGGGAACGAAACGTCCGCGACCTCGGCACCCTCGATCGCGACGGGACGCGGCGTCGCCGTGCCCGCGACCGCGGCGGCCATCGCGAGCCGGTGATCGCCTGCCGCGTCGAACGAACCCCCGTCGAGATCGCCTCCCGCCACGACGAGATCGTCGCCCTCGATCGCGGCGTCCCCCCCGAGACCGCGGATCATCCGGACGATCGCGCCGAGGCGGTCGCTCTCCTTCACGCGCAGCTCCCCCGCCCCCACGAATCGCGAGTCGCCCCGCGCGGACGCGGCGAGGATCGCGAGGACGGGCACCTCGTCGATGAGCTCGGGGAGCTCGGCTCCTTCGACCGTCACCCCGGCGAGATCGGCGGTCCGGTCCACCATCAACGTGCCCACCGGCTCCCCGAGCACGTCGCGATCGACGATCCGCTGGGTCTGGACGCCCATCCGTGCGAGGACGTCCAGGTACCGCGTCCGCGTGGGGTTCAGCCCGACGCCGGAGATCTCGACCGTCCCGCCGGTCAACGCGGCCGCGGCGGCGACGAACGCGGCGGACGACACGTCACCGGGGACGCGACCCGCGAACCCGACGTACTGGAACCGCTCGACCCGCACGGACGTGCCGACGACGTGCACAGGCGCGCCGAGAGCACGGAGCGCGCGCTCGGTGTGGTCGCGGGTCGTGACGGGTTCGTCGACGACGGTCGCACCCTCCGCGGTGAGACCGGCGAGCAGGATCGCGCTCTTGACCTGCGCGCTCGGGACCACGGAGCGATGGGCGATGCCGCGGAGGCTCGACCCTTCGACGGTGATCGGCGCGCATCCGCCGACGGTCGCGACCGATGCCCCCATCCGACGCAGCGGCACGGCGACACGCTCCATCGGACGTCGGGACAGGCTCGCGTCGCCCTCGAGCGTCGCCCTCGAGCTCGCCGACGCGAGGATGCCCGCGCCCAACCGCATCGTCGTTCCCGAGTTCCCGCAGTCGATCGACTCCCGACGGACCTCGAGCCCATGTCGACCGCGAGCTTCGATGCGCAGGGTCGAGCCTCGAGGTCGAGGTCCGTTCGCCGTGGAACCATCGCGTTGACCCTGTCCCGGGGGGTTCGAAGCCCAACCGTCGAGCTGAGATGGATCAACGACCGAAGCGAGTGCGGCGCAGAACCTCGCGGTCGACCGCACGTCGAGTCCCGCGGGGACGTTGTCGAGCTCAGAGGCGCCGTTGGCCGTCGCGGCGAGCAGCAACCACCGGTGCGCGATCGACTTGTCCCCGGGCATCTCGAGCTCGAGGTCGACCGGACGGCCGCTGGAGACGGTCAGGCGCACCACGTCACGCGATCCTGACCGGATCGAACCCGTGACCGCGGAGCGCGACCTCCGCCGGATCGACCGCATCGACCGCGACCGTCACGTGGAGGGTCCCCCGGCCCCCCTCCGGCGAGTGGACGATCTGGAGGTCCTCGATGTTGACGTCCACCTGCCCCATGGCGGACGTGACGTCCGCGAGGACGCCCGGTCGGTCCGGCACCGGCAACTGCAGGACCGCGACCCCCGCACGGACCTTGGGCTTGGCGGCGAGGGTGAGCCTCGCGGCCTTCGCCTCGGCGAACACCTCCGCGATCGCGTCGGCGTCGCCTCGCGCCACGAGATCGCGCATCGCGCCGAGCCGCTCGGAGTACCGATCGATCGCGGTCATCACGGCCACGCGGTTCGCGAGCAGGATCCCGCTCCACAGCGCCGGATCGGACGCCGCCAACCTCGTGAGGTCGCGGAACCCGCCCGCCGCGAGGCGCAGGATCTCGGGGTCGCTCGCCTCGTCCGTCGCGGCGAGCGCCATCAGCGTCGTCGCGGCCACTTGCGGGAGGTGGCTGACGACGGCGATCAGCCGGTCGTGTCGCGCGGGATCCATGCGGATCGGCCTCGCTCCCGCGCGCGAGATCCACGCCTCGACCCGGGCGACGGCGTCCGTCTCCGTGCCGGATGCCGGCGTGACGACCCAGACGGCGCCGTCGAGGATCGTCGGCGAGGCGTGCTCGGGGCCGCTGCGCTCCGAGCCGCCCATGGGATGGCTGGGCACGTACCGGACGACCCTCGACCCCGCCTTCGCCTCTACCTCGAGGACGACATGAGACTTCACGCTCGCGACGTCCACGACCGCCGCATCGTCCGTCGCCTCGAGCGCCTTCACCACGAGTTGAGGGACGATGTCCACAGGGGTCGACACGAACACGAGCGTCGCCGAGCGGACGCACTCCTCGAGGGTCGCCGCGATCTCGAAGCCCGCCCGCCCGGACGCGACGACCGCGACGTCCGGATCGAGGTCGAACCCGCGAACGCGGTCGCCACCGTGAGCCGCGGCCATCGCGATCGAGGTACCGATCAGGCCGGTGCCGACGACCGCGACCCGCTCAGAGGTCGTCACGGAGCGTCTCCGCGCCGTCGAGGTAGGCGGCCCTGACTTCGGCCTGCGACCGCGTCGTGTGGAAGTGCATCAGGAGCCGGACGACCCGGGGCATCGCACCCGCGACCGGGATCTCCTGCGCGCACATCAGTGGGGCGGCCCCGAGCCCCATCCGGCGAGCGGCCTCGGCGGGGAACGCCGCTCGGAGGTCGTTGGTGGCGGTGAAGAAGACGCTGACGATGTCTCCCGGTTCGATCGCGTTGCGCTCGAGCACGGCCGCGAGCAGCCGCCCCGTCGCCGACAGGATCGCCTCCGCCTCGTCATGCTCCACGCGGATCGCACCGCGAACCGCTCGTACCGTCGGACCGTCCACCGAACCTCCCGATCGCGCCGCGCAAGGCTACCTGGCGCGTCCGAACGCTCCGCGTGGCGGCTCTCCTCCGCCGCGACGGAGCGCGACCCGATCAGAGACCGGCGACGCGATGGAGCGCGCGGACCTCGTCCGGCGTGAGCTCTCGCACCTCACCCGGGGCGAGGGTCCCGAGCCGAAGCGGCCCGATGCGGACACGGACGAGGCGCCGCACCGGAAGGCCCACCCCGGCGAGCATCCGCCGCACCTCGCGCTTGCGCCCCTCGGTCATCACGATCCGAACCGCCCCCCGCTCGCCGCTCCGACCGGCGTCGCGAGCGTCGGCGGCGTGCGCGACCCCGTCGTCGAGCTCGACGCCGCGTTTCAGCCGCGACAGCTGCCGCGCCGTCGGCGCGCCGTCGACCTCGGCGAGGTACTCCTTCTCGACGGCGTGGCGGGGGTGAGCGAGCCGGTGCGCCAGCTCGCCGTCGTTCGTGAGCACGAGGAGCCCCTCGGTGTCCCGATCGAGCCGGCCCACGGGGAAGACCCGTGGGCCCGGCGGCAACAGGCTCCGGAGGTCGCGCTCGGCGTGCGGGTCGCGGATCGTCGTCGTGACACCCTTCGGCTTGTGCAGGGCCAGGTACCGCAGCTCGGGATCGACGCTGATGCGATCGCCGTCGACCCGCACCTCGTCGATCGCCGGATCGATCCGGTCGCCGAGCGTCGCGACGCGCCCCCCGATCGTGACGCGTCCGGAGGCGATCAAGGCTTCGCACGCCCGCCGC
Organism: Actinomycetota bacterium; assembly: GCA_035629255.1. GTDB lineage: Bacteria > Actinomycetota > UBA4738 > UBA4738 > HRBIN12 > CALGFI01. The sequence goes on from DASPIF010000286.1 coordinate 6,715, forward strand.
GAACCGAAGCCCGTTCGCGCGAGCGCCCGCTGGAGGCGCTCGATCGCCATCCCTAGCCGTCCGAGGCGTCGCGCTCCGCGACCTCGGCTGCCTGCCCGAGGAGCGGCGCGAGCGGCGGCAGCCCCGAGAGGGACGGGAGACCGAGCCGCTCCAGGAACTCAGGGGTCGTGCCGTAGAGGAGGGGACGCCCCGGCGTCTCCTCGCGGCCCACCTCCGCGACGAGGCCGCGATCCGTCAGCGCGCGGAGGACACCGTCGGAGTTGACGCCGCGGATCGCGGACACCTGGTGCCGGGTGACGGGCTGCTTGTAGGCGACGATCGCGAGCGTCTCGAGCGCCGCCTTCGTCAGCCGCGCGTGCCGCGAGGAGAGCACGTACGACTCCACGACGGGCGCGGCCTCCGGATGGGTCGTGAGACGCCAGCCGCCTGCGACCGTGCGGAGGACGATCCCCGCGGAGCGTGCGTCGTACGACCGAGCCAGCTCGTCGCACAGGTCGTCCGCCTCGCGCCGCTCGACGCCGAGGGCCTGCGCGAGCGCGACGGCGGGAACCGGCTCGTCGGAGACGAAGAGCAGCGCCTCGAGCGACCGCAGCAGCATCTCGCGGCGGTCGCCGCTCACGCGGGGCTCCCGAGCCTGACGTTGATCTCGCCGAACGTCTCCGCCTGGGCGAGATCGACGGTGCCCTCGCGGTAGAGATCGAGGAGGGCGAGGAACCGGACGACGATCTGGATCCGCTCCTCGCAATCGGCGACCAGCTCGCGGAACGAGGCGTGACCGAGCCGATCCAGGTGCGACCGGACGGCCTCGCGAGCCTCGTCGAGCGTGTACCGGATCGGCGTCACGTGCGAGAGGTCGAGCGTCGGAGGCGGTCGAAGCAACGCGGCCGCGAGCGCGGCCAGCTGATCCGGGGCGACCGCCGCCATCACGTCCGGATAGAGGTGGGCGAACTCCGCGGGTGGCCCCGCCTCGCGCGGAACGTGCCGGGACTCCTCTTCGAGCCGCCGCGCGAGATCGTCCGCGACGCGCCGGAACGCCGCGAGCTCGAGCGAACGCGCATAGACCAGATCGGGCGAGACGCCGAGCAGATCCTCCTCGTCCAGCACGTCATGCCGCGGCATCAACCGTCCGACCTTGAGCTCGAGCAGAACGGCGCACGCCGCGAGGAACCAGGTGGCCTCCTCGAGGGACCATCGATCGGCATCCCTCGCGTGCTCGAGGAACCGGTCGGTCACGGTCGCGATCGACACGTCGCAGACGTCGATCTTCTGGTCGAGGATCAGGTCGGTCAGGAGCTTGAAGGGCCCGACGAAGACGGGGAGCTCAACGGCGAACGTCGCCGGCGCCACGGCGTCGTCGGTCATCCGATGCTCATCGCCGAGCGCACGGCGCGCATCGTCTCCTCGACCACCGGGCGTACCTTCTCGGCGCCCTCGGCGAGGATCCCGTCGATGAACCCCGGCGTCGCCTCGAGGTCCCCGAGGCGACCGCGGAAGTCCGCGTAGTACGGGACGACTCGGTCGGCGAGGTTCGTCTTGCAGTCGACGCACCCGAGCGCGCCCGTGCGGCAGTTGTCCGCGGTCCATTCGAGGATGTCGTGCGAGAACAGCTCGTGGAGCGCGAAGATCGGGCAGATCTCGGGACGTCCGGGGTCGCCGCGCCGGACCTTCTGCGGATCCGTGATGAACGTGCGGATCTTGCGTCGGATCGTGTCCTCGTCGTCCCGGAGGTCGATCGTGTTGTCGAGCGACTTGCTCATCTTGCGACCGTCGGATCCCGGGACCGACGGCGCGGTGGAGAGCAGGGCTTGGGGCTCGACGAGGACGTCGCCGTACAGCCGGTTGAACCGGCGGACGATCTCCCGCGACAGCTCCAGGTGCGCGACCTGATCCTCGCCGACGGGGACGAGCTCGCCCTTGACGATCGTGATGTCGACGGTCTGCAGGACGGGGTAGCCGAGCAGACCGAGGTTCGCGATGTCGCGTTCGGCCATGTCGCGCAATCGCTCCTTGTACGTCGGCACGCGCTCGAGCCACCCGAGCGGCGTGATCATCCCGAGGAGCAGCTGGAGCTCCGCGACGTCCTTCACGTCCGACTGCAGGTAGAACGTCGACCGCTGCGGGTCGACACCGGCGGCCACGAGCTCGGCCGCGATCGTCCGCACGAACCCCGGCAGCTCGGCGGTCCGGTCGTAGTGCGTCGTGAGCATGTGCCAGTCGGCGATGAAGTAGAACGTCTCGTGGTCGTCTTGGAGGCGGACGGCGTTCGTGACGTTGCCGAACCAGTGGCCGATGTGCAGCGGGCCGGTCGGTCGGAATCCGGTCAGGACGCGACCTGCGGTGTCGTCGGCCGCGACGGCGGGCGGGGCGGCAGGACGAGTCGCGGGCGCGTCGGTCACGTCGGGGGCGGTCACGGTGCGGCGATGATAGCGCCGGCCGTCGCGGCTCCCGGGAGCCCGCCTAGACGCAGTCGGCGCCCGAGGCGAGCCGGCACACGACGTTCGCGAACGCCGAGACGATCGCGGTGAGCGGCCCGGCGAGCAGGAAGAAGATCACCAGGATGAACAGCACGAGGTACTGCTCGAGGTTGACGTAGATCTCGCGAGGCCTCGGCGGGAGCGCGCGGGCGAGCAGCTTCGCCCCGTCGAGCCCCGGGACGGGCATCAGCTGGAAACCGAACATCAGGGCGTTCGTGACGAGCCACGCCTGCGCGAACGTCGCGATCTCACCAGGAAGCCCGACGCGGAGGACGAGGCCCGCCGCGATCGCGAGCACGATGTTCATCACGAGGCCCGCGACGGCCACCAGGATCGGGTCGCGCGACGGGTTCCGCAGGTACGACGGATCGAGCGGCAGCGGCTTCGCGTACGCGAAGATCGGGATCAACAGGCCGTTCCCGGTCGCGATCAGGACGATCGACAACGCGGGCAGGATCAACGATCCGAACGGGTCGATCAGCGGCCTCGGGTTCAAGGTCAGGCGTCCCCATCGGCGGGGCGTCGGATCTCCGAGTCGCGTCGCGACGAAGGCGTGCGCGTACTCGTGCAGGACCAATGCCGGCACCAGCGAGACCGCCACGTATAGGGCGAACCGTAGGCTCTCGCTCGTCACGCCATCGCTCCGTTCATCCGCCGTGCCAACCGTAGACGAGCGGCGGCGCCTCGACCGCGTCGTCGGACAACGTCAGCGCCGCGTCGACCCGCCCCAGGCACGTCCGCGCGTCGTCCTCGCTCCGAGCGTGGATCGTCCCGAGCTCCTGACCGCGCTCGATCGCGTCGCCGATCTTCGGGCGGAACACGATCCCGACGGTCGGATCGATCGGATCGCCCTTCGTGCGGCGCCCCGCGCCGAGATCGCTGCTCGCGCGCCCGAGCGCCTCGGCGTCGATGGCCGCGACACGACCTCCGCGTTCCAGGACGATCGGGGCGACGACCGGTGCCGCGGGAAGCACGCCGTCGGGGTCGTCGACGACACGCGGATCTCCGCCCTGCGCCTCGACCATCCGTCGGAAGGTCTCGACCGCGTCGCCGGAGTCGAGGGCGGCGGCGGCCGACGACCGCCCCTGCCCCATCGGAACTCCGAGCAGCCGGCTCATCGCCTCGCCGGCGAACATCACCGCGGCGTCGCGCAGTCGCCCGTGCATCTCCCCCCGCAGGAGCGTGAGCGCCTCGTGCACGTCGAGCGCGTTCCCGATCGCGTCCCCGAGCGGCTGCGACATGTCCGTGACCGCGCAGCGGGTCGGGTGCCCCCACTCCTGCGCGAGACGCGTGCAGGCTTCCGCGAGTTCCGTCGCGTCCCGGGGCGTCTTCATGAACGCCCCGCTGCCCGCCTTCACGTCGAGCAGGATCAGATCGGTGTCCACAGCGAGCTTCTTCGACATCACGCTGGCGGCGATCAGGGGGATCGACGGGACCGTCGCGGTCGCGTCGCGCAGCGCGTAGAGCGCCCCGTCCGCCGGCACGAGGTTCGCGGTCTGCGCCGCGACCGCGCACCCGATCGTGTCCACCTGACGCTCGAACCGGTCCGGGTCCAGGTCGGTCCGGAGCCCGGGGATCGACTCGAGCTTGTCGAGGGTTCCGCCCGTATGTCCCAGTCCTCGTCCGGACAGCTTCGCCACCGCCAGGCCCAGCGAAGCGGCGAGCGGCGCGAACACGAGGGTCACGCCGTCGGCGACGCCGCCGGTCGAGTGCTTGTCGACGCTCGGGCGCGAGACCGCGTCGAGCGAGATCGTCTCGCCGGAGTCCACCATCGCTCGTGTGAGCGCGAGGGTCTCGCCGTCGTCGAGGCCGTTGATGAAGCACGCCATCAGGAACGCCGCCGCGAGATGCTCGCCGACCTCGCCGCGCGCGTAGGCGAGCACGAACGCGCGCAGCCGGTCGTGGTCGAGCCGCTCGCCGTCCCGCTTGGCTGCGACGACGTCGCGCGGGTCCTCGATCGTCGTCACCGGCCGATCTCGTCCGCGAACGACGCACCCTCCAGGTCCCACGGGACCCCGAGGAGCTCCGCGGCGGTGGCTCCGAGATCCGCGTACGTCGCGCGTACCCCGACGTCGTACGGACCGCCCTGCAGACCGGCCGCGAGCAACGGGGTGCGCTCGCGTGAGTGATCCGTCGACGGCGTCGTGGGATCGCACCCGTGATCGCCCGTCAGGAACACGACGCCGCCGCCGAGAGCGTCGATCAGCTCCGGGATCCGCCGGTCGAGCGCTTCGATGGATCGCGCGTAGCCGTGGGGATCGTTGCGGTGCCCGTACTTGCTGTCGAAGTCGACGAGGTTCGAGAACACGAGCGCCGGACCCTCCCGCCGCAGGTAGTCGATCGAGAGATCGACCCCATGGTCGTTCGACTCCGAGTACGCCGCCTCGGTGAGACCCCGATGGTCGAAGATGTCCTGGATCTTGCCGACGCCGTACACCGCGACGCCCGCCTCGAGGCAGCCGTCGAGCAGCGTGGGTCCCGGCGGGGCGACGGAGTAGTCACGGCGTTCGGGTCGGCGGCGGAACGCACCCGGTTCGCCGTCGAACGGCCGGGCGATCACGCGACCGACCCGATGCTCACCGACCAGCAGGTCACGCGCAGCGCGACACCATCCGTACAGCTGCTCGAGCGGAACGACGTCGGTGTGCGTCGCGATCTGGAAGACCGAATCGCCGCTCGTGTACACGATCGGCCGACCGGAGGCCAGATGCTCCTCGCCGAGCCGCGCGACGATCTCGGTCCCGGACGCCGGCACGTTCCCGAGGATGCGTCGACCGATCCTTTCCTCGAACGGCTCGACGACGTCGCGCGGGAAGCCGTCTGGGTAGAGCGGGAACGGCGTGTCGAGCACGATGCCCGCGATCTCCCAGTGCCCCGTCGTCGTGTCCTTTCCGGCCGAGCGCTCGGTGAGCCGGCCGTGTGCCGTGCCCTCGGAGGCGGTCGGCGCGACGCCCTCGATCCGGGTCAACAGGCCGAGCCCCAAGGCTCCGAGGTTCGGCGCGTCGATCCCGCCGACGGCGCGCGCCGTGTTCCCGAGCGTGTCGGAGCCGGTGTCGCCGTAGGCCTCGGCGTCGGGCGCGTCCCCCACGCCGAACGAGTCGCACACCAGGATCAGGACGCGCGGCACCCTCACGGGGAGCGGATCCGGCGCCGGGTCCGGCACTCAGCGACCCTCGCCCTTGCGGGCGCAGTCGACGCACAGGATCGCCCACGGCAGCGCCTCGAGCCGCTCCATCGGGATCTCGTTGCCGCATCGTTCGCACGTGCCGTAGGTCCCGAGGTCCATCTTCCGAAGGGCACGGCCGACCCATCGGAGGTTCGAGCGCAGCGCCTTCATGACGGAGAGGACGCGCGCACGCTCGGCGGTGCTGTGGGCGCTGTCGGCGAAGTTGCGCTCGACATCGATCGCCGCGTCGTCGGAGTCGGGGTCGCCGCCTTGCTCGACGATCTCCTTGCGCAGGTTGGCCTGCTGCTCCTCGAGCGCCCTCCGGAGCTCCTGGAGCGTCGCTGCGTCGATCACGCCTGCCTCCTCGAGCCGTCCTGGCCCGTCCGCGCCCTCGCGACGCGGGCCCGGGGATGGGACGTGTAGTAGACCTCCCGCAGATGCTCGCGGGTCACCAGCGTATAGACCTGCGTCGTGGCGACGCTCGCGTGCCCCAGCAGCTCCTGGACGACCCGGACGTCGGCGCCGCCCTCGAGCAGGTGGGTCGCGAACGAGTGCCGGAGGACGTGCGGGCCGATCCGACGCCCGAGCCCGGCACCGCGGACGTGCTTCTCGAGCAGCAGGGTGCACCCCTGCCGGGTGAGCCGACCGCCGCGGAGGTTGAGGAACAGCGCCGAGCGCGAGCGCCGCGTCGCGATGGACGGCCGGACCCGCGTCAGATAGGCCGCGATCGCCTCGCGCGCGTACCGGCCGATCGGGACGTCTCGCTCCTTCCCGCCCTTCCCCAGGACGCGGACGCTCCCCTCCTCGAGGTCCACATCGTCGACGTCGAGACCCACGAGCTCTGACACGCGGAGCCCCGCGCCGTAGAGCGTCTCGAGCACGGCCCGGTCGCGGAGCCCGGCAGGAGACGAGTCCGGCTGCGCCAG
>DASPIF010000287.1:0-2546 GCA_035629255.1 Actinomycetota bacterium
CGCGGACCGAGGTCCCGGCGCCGCCAAGGCTCAGGTTCGCGACGTCGATGTCGTTCGTCGCGTCGGCGTCCGCATGCGTTCCGATCGCCCAGTCGAGGCCGCAGATGACGCTGGACCACGACCCCGACCCCGCGCCGTCCAGCACCTTGACGGCGTAGACCGTCGTTCCCGGCGCCACCCCCGTGACCCCGACGCCGTCGTTGCGCGCCGCGATGGTGCCCGCGACGTGCGTCCCGTGACCGTTGTCGTCCTCGGGGAGACCGGTACCGACGCAGTTCGCACCTCGGCGGACGTTCAGGTCCGGGTGGTCGAGATCGACGCCGCTATCGACGACCGCGACGTTCGCCGAGCTCGCCCCGTGCGTCAGCGCCGCGCTCCCCGCTTCGATCCGTCGCACGGACGTCGGCACGGTGTCTCCCGTCGTCAGCGGGACGCCGTCGAGCGCCGACACCGGGCGGTCCGGCACGATGAGGGCGACGTTCGGGTTGCGGGTCAGCGCCGAGAGCTGCGCCGGAGCGAGTCGTGCGGCGAAGCCTCGGATCGCGTGGCTGTAGCCGTGTTCCGCCCGGAACCCGAGGGCTCGCTCGAGACGGTCGGTGACCGTCGCGGGCGGGCCCACGAGATCGCGGAAGACGACGATGTAACTCCCGGCTATGGCGTCCGCTCGCCGGGTGCTCGGAGCGGGCGAAGCCGCGCCGCCGGCATCCCGGATCGCGACGGAGGCCAGCGTCCATGACGAGGGAGCCGAATCGAGCGAGACGCTGTCGCGCACCGTGTCGATGTCGGGGAGGAAGAACGACGCGAACACCGTCGCGACGGCGATACCACGGAGCGGGCGCAGATGCATACGGAAGGGCTACCCGAGGTTTCGTGCGAGCGAACCAGACGCCAGCCGGTGTCGGGCTGACCCGCGTCCGCCCTACTGGAGGTGGCGCGGGATCCGGCGCTCCCACCGTCGCTCGAACCAGACCTCGTCGCCCTCGCTGACCTCGAGCTCGAGCTCCAGATGCCACTCGGACGGCGTGGTTCGCAGCGTCCCGTGGGATACGGTCTTCACCGTGACTTCGGGGAACCGGAGCTCGTAGGTGCTGCCGCCGGTCGCCCACGTGTTCCCCGGGTCGGTCGTCGAGACCGAGATCGCGCCGCCGGAGCGGCCGCTGCCGGTGATGCCGGTCTCGCGCTCGGCCTCCCAGAAGTTGTCGATCACCACGCGCCGCTCGCGTCGGAGGACGTCCTCCTCGACGCGCCACACGGGCAGGTCGTCGGCGCGCATGAACGGCACGTCCTCCCCCGGCGCGAACACCGGTGGCTCGACCGGCGACGGTCCCTCGAGCACCGGCAGCACGAGCTCGCTCGCGCCCGACTCGACCGTCAGCGTCGAGACGCCGGGCGGCGGCCAGCTGCTCGGGAAGTCCGCGCCGGCGAGGTCGAGCCGCACCCCGTGTCCCTCCTCCCAGATCCACGACGTCGCGTCGAGCTCGATGCGGACCCGGGACCGCGTCCCCGGCTCGAGCGGCCTCGGGCTGGCATGCGAGTCCCGGTGCGTGAGGTTGAGGATCCCGCGCGTGACGAGGGCGCTCGTGCCGTCGGGGAAGACGTCGCAGAGCTTCACCGAGACGAACGCGACCGGCGCGTCCGACGTGACCATGAGCTCGACGCTCGGGTGACCCATGATCTCGAGCTCGGATGCGAGCGGCGGCCACGTGTACGTGATCGAGAACGCCTCGTCCGCGCGCTGATCCCACGGCGGGCCGAACGGGAGCTCGGCCGCGCACCAGATCGACCCGGTCACGCCGACGTCCCCGCGCACGACGAGTTCGTGCGTCGCATCCGGCGGCGCCGTCATCCCCGCGACCGCGACCTCGGACGCTGACGCCAACGCCCGGCGATCGAGCCGCATCCGCTCGGGCGGCCACGTGGGCTCGGCCTGCCAGTGGCCCCGGTACGAGTCGAGGTCGGGCTCGGGCCTCGTCGAGCGGCGGACGAACATCTGGATCGGCGGCTCGGCGTCGACGCCGTTCTCGGTCCCGCGGAGCCAGCGGTCCCACCAGCGGATCATCTCGGGGACGTGGTCGATCCGCGGACCGGGCATCGACAAGCGCGGGCTCATGTGGCTCCACGCGCCGAACAGCAGCCGGCGCGGCCCCTTGAGCGCCTCGAACGTGCGGAACGCCATGTTGTGATACCCGTCGGCGTGCCCCGCGATGATCATCGTCGCGGCCTCGATCGCGTCGTAGTCGATGAAGACCGAGCCGTGGAGCCAGTACTCGCCCTCGTCCTGCTCCACGAACCAGCGGAGCTCCCACGGAGGATTGGCCTCGACGCGGCGACGCCACTCCTCGCGCCAGCCCTCGCCGAACACCGAGGGCACGGGAGGGAGCGCGTTCATCGCGACCATGTTCAGGGGGTAGTCGAGGAAGTCGATCCCGCGCCGCACCCCGCCGCCGAAGTGCACGTCGTCGGTGTACCGGCGGTCGGTCGCGAAGATCGGGATGATCGCCTTGAGCGCGGGCGGGCGGAGCGCCGCGACCTGCAGCGAGTTGAAG
>DASPIF010000288.1:0-6536 GCA_035629255.1 Actinomycetota bacterium
GGATCGTGAGCCCGTCTCGGGGTACGAGGTCGGACAGAGCTTCGTCCTCGTGAGGAACCCCTCCTACGATCCCGACACCGACGACCTCCGCGAGGGGTACGTCGACCGCATCGAGGTGCAGATCGGCGGCGACGCCAACGATCTCGCGCTGAAGGTGGACGCCGGGGAGATCGACATGGTCTACGACGGCGTTCCGCCGGCCCAGCAGGTCCAGCGGTACGCGAGCGACCCCGAGCTCGAGAACCGGCTCCATTCGGCGCCGTCGGACGCGGTCCGCTACATCGAGATGAACCTCGCGCTCCCACCGTTCGACGACATCCACGTCCGCAAGGCGCTGAACCTCGTCCTCGACAAGGAGGGATTCCGCCAGCTACGAGGCGGCCCGTTGTTCGGCGAGCTCGCCGGGCACATCATGGTGGACAGCCTCCAGGGCAACGCACTGCTCGACTACGACCCGTACGCGACCCCGAACGGCCGAGGCGACCTCGAGGCCGCGAAGGCCGAGATGGCGCAGTCGGTGTACGACGCCGACGGCGACGGCGTGTGCGACGATCCGGCATGCGAGGGCATCGTGACGATCATCGACGAGGCCGACCCGTACCCGGATCAGACGGCCCTGCTGTCGCAGAGCGTCGAGCCACTGGGGCTGAGCCTCGACGTGAAGACGTTCGAGCGCACCACGATGTACGCGAAGTGCGAGGACCCGAACACGCACTGGCAGCTGTGCCCGAGCGTCTCGTGGGGCAAGGACTACCCCGACGGGTACACGTTCGGGCCGCCCCTGTTCTCGCGGGACGCGATCGGTCCCGAGTCGTGCTGCAACGACACGATGCTGGGGATCACCCCCGAGATGCTCGTCGAGCGCGGCTACACCGGCGACGAGGAGATCCCGAGCGCCGAGGAGCAGATCGACGCGTGCATCCCGGCGACCGGGGACGAACGGTTGCAGTGCTGGGCCGACCTCGACACGTACCTGATGGAAGAGGTCGTTCCGTGGGTGCCGTACCTGTTCGACAACAACGTCCAGGTGACGTCGGCGCGGATCGCCTCGTGGAGCTTCGACCAGTTCGCCGGCCTCCCGGCGCTCGATCGGATCGCCGTCTCCGACGAGGCGTAGCGGACGTACGAAGGTCCGGCGCTCGGATCGGAGAGAGGGCCGAGGAACCGAGCGCCGGACCTTCATCACGAACGTACGAGCGGATCGCCGACCTGACTTGCGGGTCCTTGCCCGGGGGTTGCGGGTGGTTGCCGTCAACGGGGACCGTCGATGCGCGTACGATGCGCGCCGATGCCGACGGATCGGTTGCGCGACCGCTGGGCGCGAGACGAGCCCGCGGTCAACGCGTGGGTCATGGGGTCCGACGCCGCGATACCGGCGTCGCTCGCGGCCGCCGGCTTCGACGGCGTGACCGCTGACCTGCAGCACGGCCGCCACCCCGAGTCGTCGCTCGACGTCTTCGCCGCCCGCGTCGAGCTGGCGGGCGCCGTCCCGATGGTGCGCCTCCGCTGGAACGATCCCGCCGAGGTGATGCGCGTCCTCGACCTCGGCGTTCGAGGCGTGATCGCGCCGATGATCGGCAGCGCCGACGAGGCGGCACGGCTCGTGGCGGCGGCGCGGTACCCGCCCGAGGGGATGCGCAGCTACGGGCCGGTCGCGGGCGCGTTCGGGAGCGGTCGCGAGCAGACGGCCGTGGCGAACGCGCACGTCCTCGTGTTCGCGATGATCGAGACCGCCGGCGGGCTCGCCGACGTCGACGCGATCGCGGCGACGCCCGGGCTCGACGGCCTGTACGTGGGGCCGGCCGACCTCGGTCTCTCCCTCGGCCTCGCGTCCTTCGCGGACCTCCGGGACGAACGGCTCCTCGAGGCGCTCGCCGCCGTCCTCGAGGCCTGTCGACGGCACGGCATCGTGCCCGGCGTCCATGCGCCGACGGCGGACAAGAGCGTCGAGATGGTCGAGCGGGGATTCCGCCTCGTCACGCCGCTCGTGGACGAAGACGGACTGACCGCGGTCGCGCGCGACACCGTGGCACGGACCCGCAGTGCGATCAGCGAACGTCGAGCGTCGGACGGCGATCCGTCGCGGCGCTGAGCGCCCAGCCGACCAGGAACGCGACCTCGATCGCCGCGTCGGCGAGATAGACCTTCCTGATCCGGCCCCGTACTGCGTACCAGGCCGAGACCGCCCCGAGCGTCGCCGCGGATCCGGCGCCGAGCACGGCGATGGCCGAACTGACCTCATCGCGACGCGCGGCGCGCATCTCTGCGATCCCGATCGCGAGCAGGAGGCCCGCGACGCTCCGCTCGAGCCACTCGTCGAGTTTGGGACCCGTGACCGCCTCGAACGACCGCAGGTGCAGCAGTGGCCAGGCACCGCCGGCGGCGTAGGTCAGTCCCTGCGCGAAGGCTACCGTCCGTCGCATCGGTCGCCTGGTACCCGCGCCACCCCCTGTGCGAAACGGGACGGGATCGCGTTTCCGCCGCGGCGTCGCTGGGGAACGCGGTGGGCATGGGACGGCTGAACGTCGACCGCGCCGAGGGTCGCATCCTCCGACTCTCGGGCGAGATCGATCTCTCGACCGCCGACGCGCTCCTGGATGCGGCCGTCAGCGCACCCGGGTCGGGTGACCTGACGCTCGACCTCGCCGACGTGACGCTCGTCGACAGCACCGGGGTGCAGGCGTTGCTGCGCGTCCGCGACGCGATCGATGGGGCGACGCTCGTCGTCCGGAACCCGTCGCGACGCGTGGCCGCCGTCCTCGAGCTCGTGCAGGCGCAGACCTGGCCCCGCTTCGACATCGAGCCTGAGCTCCCGCGCGGCGAGGACCGGTCCGCCTGATCGCGAACCGGTGGTAACGGCCACGAGGCTGCGGACTGGGCGTCGGTGAGCGACGTTCCGTCAGGGATCAGGGAGCTGCGCCCCCCACCGAGATGAGCAAGGGCGCGAGCGCGCACGCCAGCGCGGGACGACCCCGTCGCCGTCGTGCCGATGCAGGGCGGCGAGGACGCCGAGTAGATGATCGCCAGGCCACCGGGACGGGAGCACCCACAGGACCGGAGGTCGAACTGTTCGATGTTTCGCCCGTCCTAGCCAACCGCAACTTCCTGAGCTAGGTCGAGCGGATGCGGCCGCGTCGCGGCCTCTGCAGGAACCCTAGGGCGACGTCACGGACACGTCGTCGGCATAGAAGCACGTGCCCGGCGGAGCGTTGCTGACGAACGCCGTCAGATCGAGGGTGTGTCCGGACGACTGCGGGGCGACCTGCACCGAGACGTGTTGCCAGTCAGACGTTAGGTCGACGCTCGAAACCGCCGGCGTACCGACCAGGGTCGATCCGTCGTACTCCCGGATCCGCAGCTTCAGGGTCGCACCGGCGGCGTCGGCGCGTACCCACATCGACGCCGTGTACGTCGCACTTCCCGTCGACGCCACCCAGTTCGGTGAGTCGTTGAGCGTGCACATCCCCGACGTCGTCCCGGCGTTCGCAAGTCGGGCGGCGTACGAACTCTCGTGGCCACCGGAGACCCTCGAGAGGGACGCCACCCCGTTCCCGGTCCACCCTGATGTGCCCGATTCGAAGCCCGGATTACCGACGAGATTGCCAGAACCGGTTCCGGGCTGTCCGCCAGCGCCAGTCACGTCGAAGACGAACACCGCGTACCGCAGCGGATCACCCGCCGGTCGCGCGTCGTATCCGTCGTACACGTACAGCTGATCGGTGCTCGGATCGCGTGGATCGGGGATGACCTCGACGGCGCGGCTGTCCTTGACTCCGAACGGCGTCAGATCCAGCGTCCAGCCGCTGACCACGGTCTTCGTCGCCCACGCGACGCGGTACATCCGTTCGGCGCTCGTAACGACCATCAGGTCCGCGCCCGTGGCGGAGAAGTCCAAGCCGTAGATACCGGGGACACCGCGCAACGTGATCTGCGGCCCGAAGCTGTTCGACGCATAGTCGTAGCGCCTGATCACGCGGCCCTTGCCTACGTAAACCGTCCCGTCAACCGGGCTCCAGGCTGCGGCGGGGAAATCGCTGCCCGATGCGAGCGGCTGGTACGAGTCGACGTCGAGTCTCTGCGAGATGGGATCACGCGTCAGTCGAAACACCGTCGGGAGCGCAGTCGAGGTGCAGCACGTACCCGAGAACGCATAGAGGGTATCGGTGACCTCGTCGTACGCGAGCGCCTCGAGGTCGCCGCTGCGGTGGCGTCCGGCGAGCGGCCCGCCGCCGTATTGAGGAGCGTTTTCGAACGCCGTCCGGTTGATCGTCCGCTTGAGCGCTCCGGTGAACGGGTCGACCTCGTAGGCCTTCCCGTCGTTGTCACCGACCAGCCATAGCGAGCCATCTCTCGGGACGTACGCGGTCCCTTCACCGTCCGCGACCGACGTCGTCGTGCCGAGGAACGGCGTCGTCCGGATCGTCCGAGCGAGCGACAGCGTCGGGTCCGACGTCGACGGCAGCACAGCGTGCGCCGTTGGAGCGACCGGGAGGATAGCCACGGCCAACGCGATGATCACGGACCGCCGTCTACTACGGCTAGAGCTCGAACCTTGCACAGCACCTCCCGTTCCGCCTCACGACGGTACGGCGGAGCTATCGTTCGCAGCATCGTGCCCATGTCGTAGAGCGCGACGCGACGGGCAGTATGCGCAGTAATGCGGACCGACCAGACGCGCTTGCGTATGGTCGGGGCGATAAAAGGGCGGTGTGTCGCGAGGTCGCCGAATGGTCGCATGGACCGCGGAGTGCCAGGTGCGCCATGCTGGGAAGATGCGACACTCCCGACCGCGGATGGTGGAGACGCCCACCATGGCCGGCCAGGCGATCGAGACTCCAGCGGCCTACGGATCGACGCGGGGGCGGGGCGCGCTCGAGGATGTGTAGGCGGCTTACGGGGGTATCCCGAGGCGACGGTGGGGCGGTAGGTTCAAAGATGCTCCTCGGAGCGACTCCCGCAGGATCGGGTCTTCACAGGCCCGGAGGGGCGCAAGAGTTGCTCCGAGGAGCTATGAAGGAGAACGATGATTTGACTGACGGGTTGCTCAGTCGTGCTTGAGCCCCGGAGAGGTTCGGGAGCCGCTGACATTCCTTGGAGCGTCTCTCCGCGAGGAATCGCCGCGTGCGATCGGCGTTGCGTTCCGTGGGCTGCACTGTTGGCGTGGTTCTCCCCATCGGTGAAGGGCCGAGGGCGGTGTCGTCCTTGCTCAACTGCGGTCCGGAGTCCGCAGACGGTGCCTAGCAGAAGACCACTCCCACGAAGGATCTCCGCGAGGCCACCGACGCGGGGTTTCGACGACGCCACGCCTTGTGGATGCAGCAGACCCCGTCGTCTCGCTGGTCCGTGGAGTAGGTCTCTCGACGCCTATCCACGTATACGGAGCGCCGATTTCGTCGCCGCGGGTCTTGGGAAGAGCGTCTGGGATCGCGCGGTGTGGAAGCGTCTCGGTCAGTAGGACCGACGAACGTTCGCCGAGATTCTTCCAACGCGACTCGCGATCTTTCGCGAAGTCGCAGGGTCACGCCGCTCCGGGGGTGGGACTTGAACCCACAACCTACGGATTAACAGTCCGCTATCCGTCGTCTCGAGTCGTCCCATCCGGTGCCGTGACCTGCTGCTTCGTCCCCCGAAATCGATTCCGGATCGGAAGACCTGCGGCGCTCTCTTTGCCCAGATTTTGCCCATCACCCTTCGAGCACCCCGTCGAGGGCGGCGTCGATCTTGGTAGCGGCGTTCGAGAACATCTCGCGGTCGGGGTGCGAGTACACCTGCATCGTGAACGCCACCTTCGAGTGGCCGAGGATGTCACTCACGACTCGGGGGTTCTCGCCGGCCCGCATGAGGACCGTCGCGAGCGCATGACGGAGGTCATGTAGGCGGACCCCTGCAAGATCTGCTCTGTCACGCACAGCCCGGAACGCCTTGCCGAGTGCGTCCGGATCGATCGGACGCCCGTCGTACCTGTCGAATACGAAGTCACCGTCATTCCAGGCCGATCCGGCGAGAAGGCGACGCTCCATTTGCTCAATCTTGTGACGCCTCAGTACCGGGACGATGGAGGCTGGCAGCGGAATCTCTCGCCTCCCGCGAGCAGTCTTGGGGGGGAAAACCCGGAGCACTCCCCCGACTCGCTGAAGACTCCCATCCACACGGACTAGTGGGTAGTTGCCGTCAAGTTCCATGCCGCCCCACGTCAACGCGCAGAGCTCCCCTCGCCTCATCCCCGTGAAGGCGAGGACAATCGTCGGAGCACGGTAGAAGGCAGCAACCTCGTGGAACAGCCGCGCAAGTCCCTCAGCTGAGGGCAGCGTGCGAGGTCTCTCCTCGACTCGAGGCGTCGTGACGCCGTCGGCAGGGTTGACCGAGATGAGCCGCCACCTCACCGCCTGCCTCATCGCGGCCGACATCACACGATGCACTTGGAGCACCGACGCGGGCGCGAGTCCCCTGGAAAGGGCTTCGCGGCCTTCCTCCCGATCTCGCGGCGCTGTTCGGGACTGATTGACGTGCCCCTCGCCTTGGCTGCTCGCCGAGCG
>DASPIF010000289.1:0-7354 GCA_035629255.1 Actinomycetota bacterium
ATCGTCGCGCCCGCCGGGAAGTCGGTCCGAGCGCCTCCATTGAGGAGGTCGTCCGTTACTTCCGGCGGCATCTGGGCCATGTAGCTGCGGCGCGCTGCCGCTCGAACGTCATCCGAGATCACGGTGTGTGAGCCTACGGCCTCGTTCGACATTGCGCGTCGAGGTCTGGGTGCGCGTCCACACCGCCTGGACGGACACGACCGGGTCTCATACGGAGCACGACGCGCGTGTGTTTTGAGACGTCGGGGCACTCAGTATTGAGAACACCCCGTGGTGGGAGGAGGAGGATTCGAACCTCCGTAGGCTACGCCGGCGATTTTACAGACCGCTCCCTTTGGCCGCTCGGGCATCCTCCCGGGTCCGCTAGATTAGCGAACCGATGGCCAAGCAGGAGTTCTCGTTCGACATCGTCTCCGAAGTCTCGATGCCCGAGGTCGCCAACGCGGTCGACCAGGCGCGGCGTGAGATCTCGCAGCGGTACGACTTCAAGGACACGGGCACCGGGCTGACCCAGGACGACCAGCTGATCGAGGTGCGCTCCTCGACCGAGGACCGGCTCAAGGCGGCGGTCGACGTGCTGAAGGAGCGGGCGGTCAAGCGCGACATCTCGCTCAAGGCCCTGTCGTTCGGCCCGATCCAGCCGGCGGCCAAGGGCACGGTCCGTCAGTCGATCAACGTCAACGTCGGCCTGTCGGACGAGAAGGCCAAGGAACTCGTGAAGTTCATCAAGGGCCTCAAGGTCAAGGTGCAGAGCCAGATCCAGGGCGACCAGGTCCGCGTCACGGGCAAGGCGAAGGACGATCTCCAGCAGGTGATCCAGGCGGTCAAGGCCGAGGACTTCGGCGTCGCCCTCCAGTTCACGAACTTCCGCCCGTAACCGCGGCTGGGGGTTCTCCCGCAACGAACCTGCCGGTCGACCCCCCACGTGGATCTCGGCGACGCGACCGATACCGCGGCTACACTGCGGCCCACTGGAGGTGATATGGCGTGGACGTCGAACGCCTGAAGGCACGGGCGAACGAACTCGCCGACTCGGAAACGCAGCGTCTGTTGGAACGGACGCCTGGCAGCAAACAACTGTTCGAGCGTGCGGTGAAGAGCATGCCGAGCGGGGTTGCGTCGAACTTCCAGGCCGGCGACCCCTACCCGGTGTACCTCGACCGGGGGCAGGGCTCGAAGGTCTGGGACGTCGACGGGACCGAGTACCTCGACTTCCATGGCGGGTTCGGCGTCAACGTCGTGGGCCACGCCCACCCCAGGATCGTCGAGGCGATCCGCGACGTCGCCGACCAGGGCATCCACTTCGCGGTCACCACCGAGGCGACGATCGCGCTGGCCGAGCAGATCTGCGAGCGGTTCCAGCTCGAGCAGATGCGGTTCGTCAACTCGGGGACCGAGGCCACGATGGACGCGCTGCGCGTGGCGCGAGCCGCGACCGGACGCGACAAGATCATCAAGATGGAGGGCTCGTACCACGGGCACCACGACTCGGTCCTGTTCTCGGTCGTGCCCGAGGCCGACGTCCTCGACATGCGGTTCGAGACCGGACAGGAAGGACGCGAGTGGTACACGACGCGCCCGACCTCGAAGGGGATCCCCGAGGCGCTGTGGGACACGGTGATCGTCGTCCCCTTCAACGACGCCGAGGCGGTCGACCATGCGCTCTCCGACAACGAGGGACAGGTCGCCGCCGTGATCCTCGAGCCGGTGATGATGAACATCGGGCTCGTCCAGCCGAAGGAGGGCTACCTCCAGGCGCTGCGCGACGCGTGCGAGCGGCACGGCGCCGTCCTGATCTACGACGAGGTCAAGTGCGGCGGCACGATCGCCTACGGCGGCACCACCGAGCGCTACGGCGTCCGCCCGCACCTCGCGGCGTACGCGAAGGCGGTGGGCGGCGGCGCGACGATCGGCGCGTTCGGCGGCGAGGCACGCTTCATGGAGTGGGTCGGCAAGGGCGCCGCGCAGCAGGGGACCTTCAACGGCAACCCGCTCTCGGTCGCCGCGGGTCTCGCCGCGCTGACCGAAGTGCTCACGAAGGACGCGTACGACCACCTCGGCAAGCTCGGCACGCTCCTCGCCGAGGGATGCGACCGGGTGATCGAGGAGTTCGACCTGCCGGCGCACACGCAGGACCTCGGGGCGAAGGGCTGCGTGAGCTACCGCAAGGAGCCGCTCACGAACTATCGCGACTTCCTCGAGACGATCCCCGAGTTGTTCTACGCCTCGTACCCGTGGATGGTGAACCGGGGGATCTTCATGACGCCCGGGGACGAGGAGCAGTGGACGATCTCGGTGCAGCACTCCGAGGACGACGTCCAGCGCTACATCCAAGCGTTCGGCGAGTTCGCGGCCGCGCTCACCTCGTAACGCAACCGTTCGGACGCGAGGGCCGGTGCCGTCGGGCGCCGGCCCTCGTCGCGTCCTACCCCGTGGGCAGCGTGACGGTGAGACGCGTCCCCGCACCCGGGGGGCTGTCGACCTCGAGGCGCCCACCGACGGCGTCGATCCTATCGACGAGCCCGCGGAGACCCGACCCCTTCGACGGGTCGGCGCCGCCGCCGCCGTCGTCGGCGACCCGCACCAGGAAGGTGCCGTCGCCGCGGGACGTCGAGACCACCGCCTTCGATGCGTTCGCGTACTTCGCGACGTTCTGGAGCGCCTCGCTGACCGCGAAGTAGGCCGTCGGCTCGATCGCTTCGGGCAGGCGCGCGTCCTCGGTCGCCTCGACGGTGACCGGCACGGGCGAGCGCTCGGCGAGGGACCGGAGCGCGGCGGGCAGTCCGCGCTCGGTGAGGATCCGCGGGTGGATCCCGCGCGCGAGCTCTCGCAGCTCGACGAGCGCGTGTTCGGACTCCGCGATCGCGCGGTCGAGCAGATCTGCGAGCGCGGGCGGCGGATCCCCGCCGAGCCCCGACCGGGCGGCCCGGGTGGCCTGCGACAACGTGACCAGCTGCTGCTGCGCCCCGTCGTGGACGTCGCGTTCGAGGCGCCGTCGCTCGTCGTCCTGCGCGGCGACGATGCGTTCGCGCGAGGCGCGGAGCTCCTCGACCAGCCGCACGTTCCGGAGCAGCAGCGCGGCCTGCCGCGCGACGTCGTCGATGAGGTCGCGTTCCGGCGGCGTCAACGCGTCGCCCGCGGCCTTGCGGACCGCGAGCGCGCCGAGCAGCTCCCCTTCGTCCCGGACCGCGACGGTCGCGGTCGCGCCCGGGATCGCCGGCAGCGAGTCGTCGGTGACGCCGATCACCTCGGTGGTCTCGCCCTCCGCGTGTGGCGACGCGGCGGCGAGGCGCAGATGACCGCCGACCCGGAGCCAGACCTCGACGCGGGCGGCCCCCGTCCCCTGCACGAGGACCCGGGCGAGCCGCGGAAGGACGTCCTCGGTCTCGAAGGATCCGGTCATGCGCGCGGACAGGTGGGAGAGGACGTCGTACGGGGTGGCACGCGTCCCGTAGACGAGGCGGTTCGCCACCCGCTGAACGCGTTCGCGCACGGGTTGGAACGCGATCGCCACGACGACGGTCGCGAGGATGGACAACGCCTCGCTCCGCTCGTCGCCGACGAGCGCGCCGATGCCGACCACGATGCCCGCGTACGCCGCCGTGATGAACGCGGCGAGCGATCCGTACACGAACGCCTTGTTGATGACGACGTCGATCCCGTAGAGCCGGTACCGGAGCACCGCGACCCCGACGGCGATCGGGATCAGCACGAACGACACCGTCGAGACCGTTTGGATCGCGTACGCCCACCCGGCGGTGTCCGCCGTCAACCACGGTTGGTCGAGCGACGCCACCATGGCGAGGAAGTACGCGACGGCGACGATGGCGCCCGCGGCGACGAGCCACTTCATCTGCAGCCGCTCGACGCCCGTGGAGCCACGGAACCTCCGGACGAGCGCGACCGCGGACGCGACGATCGCGACCGGGATCACGGCGAGCGCGATCAACCCGTTCTCCGTGAAGGACGCGATCGACTCCAGGTACAGAGGATTCGCCAGGTTCGGGTAGCCCACGTCCACCAGGTCCGGGACCGCGATCCACACCAGCACGATCACGACCAGCGTCGCGGCGGCGGCGACGCGCTCCACGTGTCTCCATCCGGGTGAGGGCAAACGTCCGTCCGGGAACCGCAAGAGGAGGCTCGTGCCCATCGCGACGACCGGAGGCGCCCAGAACGGCGCACCGAACGAGAGCGCGATCGCGCCGCCGGGGAGATCGCGAGCGACCGCCAGGTCGCCGTACAGGTCGATGACGTTCCCGACCCCCCATCCGATGCCGATCGCCGCGAGGATCCATCCGATCGCGTTCCGCGCGTCGCGACGCAGGATCGCGATCCCCGTGACGGCGAAGACGGCCGTCAGCAGGAAGAAGGAGAGGTCGCCCTTCAGGTCCGGGATCCCGCCGGGGCGCGGTGCGAGCTGCAGCGCCAGGCCGGCCACGAGGATCGCGCCTTCGGCCACCGCGGCCAGCGCGACGGCTCCCCGCGGGCCGGACGTCGACGAAGGCTCGGCGGGCACCGTTCCCTCGGCGTCCGGCGGTCGCTCGAGCTCGATCATCCGACCGCCGCCAGCGTCGTCACCTCGCGCCGGACCGCGACGCTCCCTCGCACGACCGTTCCCGCGCCCGGCCGCGAGCGGACGGCGAGATCCCCGCCGATCGCGGCCACCCGATCCTGCATGTTCCGCGTCCCCGAGCCGCTCTCGGCCGCGCTCGCGTCGAACCCCGCACCGTCGTCCTCGACGGAGAACGTGAGCTCCCCGCCCACGTCCGCGAGTCGGACGACGGCTCGGGTCGCGTCGGCGTACTTCGCGACGTTCTGGAGCGCCTCGAGGCAACAGAAGTACACGGCCGCCTCGACGTCCTGCGGATACCTCTCGACGCCGTGCGCGACGACCTCGATCGGGAGCGGTGACTTGCGAGCCTGGGACTCGAGCGCGGCGACGAGCCCACGGTCCGAGAGGATCGCCGGGTAGATCCCCCGGGCGAGCTCGCGCAACGTCTCGAGCGCCGACTGCGCCTGCGCGCCGAGCTCGGCGATCGCGGAGTGGTTCCCTTCGCCGAGCGGCTTCGCGAGCGCCGCGGCCATGTTGTAGAGCACGGCCAGCGCGACCAATCGCTGCTGCGCGCCGTCATGGATGTTGCGCTCGAGCGCGCGCCGCTGCGTGTCGCGCGCCGCGACGAGGCGCTGCCGGGACGCCTTGAGGTCCTCGATCAGCAGGACGTTGCGCAGGACCAGACCGGCCTGTCCGGCGACATCCGCGAGGAGCTTCTCGTCCCCGGGGCCGATCGGGTCGTTCGCCCCCTTGCGGATCACGAGATCGCCGAGGGTCTCGCCCCGATGGAGCACCGACGCGACCCGCGTGAGGTCGTCGTTCTCCGGCAGCGCGGACGGACGATCGCCGTCGGCGGGCCAGGTCGCCTCGAGGCGAGGCGGCCCGTCCGTGCGCAGCCAGATCTCGGCGCGCGACGCGCCGGTCCCCTCCACGAGGAGGCGCGCCAGCGCCACGGCGATCTCGTCCGTCGCGTAGGTCCCGGCCACCTGCTCGGAGAACCGCGCGAGGACCTCGTACGGGGTCGCCCGGCGTCCGTAGACCAAGCGGTTGGCGAACCGTTGGACGCGCTCGCGGATCGGTTGGAACGCGACCGCGACGACGACGGTGGCGGCGATCCGGAGCGGGACGCTGCGGTCGGTGCCGATCGCCTGACCCATCCCGACGACGATCCCCACGTACACCGCCGTCACGAACACGGCGAGGGCGCCGTAGACGATCGCCTTCGAGATGACCACGTCGATCTCGTACAGGCGGTAGCGAAGCACGGACACGGCGATCGCCACGGGGATCAGCACGAAGGAGAGGAAGGAGAGGTTGCTGATGACACCCATCCACGGCGTCTCCTCGCCGCCGGACACGGCCGCGGGGAGCGACAGGATCATGCCGACGAGATACAGCGCGGCCACGAACGCCGCGGCGGTCGTCAACCACTTCATCTGGAGCCGTTGGATCCCGCGCGAGCGGCGGAACCGGAGGACCAGGGCCACCGCCGACAACGCGATCGAGACCGGCACGAGCAGGAGCGCCACCGGGAACACCGCCTCGAGCACCGGCTCGAGCGCCGGGACCCCCAAGGGGTTACGAACGCTCGGGTACCCGATGAACGCCAGGTCGCCCGGGGACAACGCGATCGCCGCGACGACCACCACGAGCGCACCCAGCGCCACCCGCTCGACCCACCGCCAGCGCGGAGACAGCAACTCGCCCGTGGGGAACCGGAGCAGGAGGACGGTGCCCATCAGGACGATCGGCGGTGCCCACGAGCCGGCGGTGAGCCCGATCAGCGCAGCCCCGCCGGGGACGCCGTGGGCGAGGAGGAGCTCGCCGATGCTCGCGAACGGCTGGATCCACGCGAAGCCGATCACCACGAGGATCCACCCGATGGTGTTCCGCGGCTGCTTCGCCAGGATCGCGAATCCGGCGATCACGAAGGGGACCACCACGAGGATGAAGCCGAGCTCGCCTCCCCCGTCCTCGGGCACGGCCGGCGGCGCCGGGGTGACGAGCTCGAGCACGACGACGAGGATCAGGTTCGCGGCGTAGCCGATCGCGGCGAGACGGACCCATCGGCGCGCCCGGGCGTCGCGGTCGCGGACGCCGCCTCTCGGGTCCCGGTCCTCGGGCACGATCGTGCTCGTCACGGCCGCATCATGCCCGCTCGCCCGTGTGGGCCGCATCGGGGCTAGCCCCCGAGCGACCGCGTGCTGGCCTCCCTGCCGCCCGGCGTGCGGGCCCGTCCGCGAGTCGCCGTCCGTTAGGCTCGCGCGCCGGCCGACCGGCCGCCCACCGCTCGGGAGGGACGTACGTTGGGGCGCTCGATGCACGGGTTCAGCGAGGAGACCGAGGCGCTCACCCGCGCGGTCGTCGCCTACGCGCGCGGCCGCATCACGAACGACCAACCGCTCGACCGCCCGGCCAGGCCGGAGGAGCTCACCCGCCGGGCCGGTCCGACGATCACCCCGGAGGGGCTCGGCGGCGAGGAGGCGCTCCGCGTTTGGGCGGATGTGCTGGCGCCGGCGACGCTTTCGACCGACCACCCCGCGTTCCTCGCGTTCGTGCCCGGCGCGCCGACGAAGGCGAGCGTGCTGTTCGACCTCGTGATCAGCGCCTCGGCGACGTACGGAGGATCGTGGATCGAGGGCGCGGGCGCCGTCTGGGCGGAGAACGCGGTGCTGACGTGGCTCGCCGACGTCGTCGGGATGCCAGCCGGGACGGGCGGCTGCTTCGTCAGCGGCGGGACGGCCGGGAACCTCTCCGCACTGGTCGCCGCCCGGCACGCCGCGACCGTCGCGCGCGGCG
>DASPIF010000290.1:0-4842 GCA_035629255.1 Actinomycetota bacterium
TCGGATCCACCGCGGACGAGGTGCGCGCCGCCGTCGACGACGGTTCGGCGTGGGGCCTCGACGTGACGTACATCCCGCAGCCGGCGCCGCTCGGGCTCGCGCACGCGGTGAGGACCGCGGCCGACTTCGTGCGGGGGGAGCCGTTCGTGATGTACCTCGGCGACAACGTGCTGATGGGCGGGATCCGGCGGTTCGTCGAGGGGTTCGAGCGGCACCGCCCCGACGCGCAGATCTTCCTCGCGCGCGTCCCCGAGCCGGAGCACTTCGGCGTCGCCGTCCTCGAGGGCGAGCGCGTCGTGCGCCTGGTCGAGAAGCCGAAGGACCCGCCGTCGGACCTCGCGCTCGTCGGCGTGTACCTGTTCGACGACTCGATCCTCGAGGCGGCCGAGACGCTCGAGCCTTCGTGGCGCAACGAGTACGAGATCACCGAGGCGATCCAGTGGCTGATCGACGAAGGCCGGACGGTGCGCGCCGAGATGGTCGAGGGCTACTGGAAGGACACGGGGCGGCCGGAGGACCTCCTGGAGGCCAACCGGATGATGCTCGGCGCGATGTCGTCGCGCGTCGACGGCGACGTCGATGCCGAGTCGGTCGTGGGAGGGACGGTCGTCGTCGAGGCGGGCGCGAAGGTCGTGCGCTCGCGGCTCGTGGGACCGGTCATCGTCGGCGCGGGCGCGCTCGTGGAGGATTCGACGGTCGGACCGAACGTGTCGTTGTCGCCGTCCTGCGTCGTGGTCGCCAGCGTGGTGCAGGACACGATCGCGATGGAGGGCTCTCGGGTCGAAGGCGTCCGGACACTGTCCGCCTCGATCCTCGGGCGCAACGTCGACGTGCGTCACTCGGGCGCCGAGGGAGTCACGCGTCTCGTCGTCGGGGACCAGAGCCGCGTGGAGGTATGAGGATCGCGATCGACGCGAGGCCGGCGCTCGACGCGCGCCGGACGGGCGTCGGGCACTACACGCAGCAGCTGATCCGCTGGCTCCCGCGCATCGATGGCGACGCGGCGTACGTCGCCTGGTACCTCCACGCGCGCGGGTTGCTCTCGCGTCGCGCGTTCTTCGACGGCGAGGTCGAGGAGCATCCGTCGCGGTTCCCCGCGAGGGTGTTCGGCCCGGTCGCCTGGCGGCTGCGCGTGCCGCGGCTCGAGTGGCTCGGGGTGCGGTTCGAGGCGTTGCTCGCCACGAACTTCCTCCCGCCGCCGACGGCGTCGCGCGGCGTCGTGCTCGTGGTGCACGATCTCGCGTTCGAGCGCTTCCCCGAGACCGCGCCGCAGATGGACGCGCGGTGGCGCCGCCGCTTCGCCGGGTGGCTCCGTCGCTGCGCCGGCGTCATCGTGCCGAGCGAGAGCGCGCGCGTGGACCTGCTCTCCGCGCACGGTGACGGGATCGACGCCGCGCGCGTCCACGCGATCCCGCACGGCGCCGAGCCGTTCGCGCGGCCGGGCGACGCGGACCTCGCACGCGTCCGCGAGCGGTACCGGATCGGCGGGCGGTACGCGCTGTTCGTCGGCGGGATCGAGCCGAGGAAGAACCTCCACGCGCTCCTCGAGGCGTTCGCGCGGATCGACACCGACGCGTGGCTCGTGATCGCGGGCGGACGCGTGAACTGGATCCCGGGGGAGAGCGGCCGGCTCGAGGTCGCCGTCGCGAGGCTCACGCCCGAGGTGCGCCGGCGGATCGTGATGACGGGCTACGTCCCCGAGGCCGACAAGCGCGCGCTGCTCGCCGGCGCCGAGGCGCTCGCCTACCCGTCGCTGTACGAGGGGTTCGGGTTCCCGGTGCTCGAGGGGTTCGCGGCCGGCGTGCCCGTGCTCACGTCGGATACGTCGTCGCTGCCGGAGGTCGCGGGCGATGCCGCCGTGATCGTCGACCCACACGACCCGGGCGAGATCGCGAGCGGCCTCGCATCGATCCTGTCCGACGGCGCGTTGCGTGACCGGCTCCGAGCGGCCGGCCGTTCGCGGGTCGCGGGCTTCACGTGGGAGGCGAGCGCCCGCCGGACCGCCGAGGTGCTCCGCGGGGCGGCCGAGGCGCTTGGCTAGGCTGTCGGCGTGACCGAATCGCGCGAACGTGTGCTCGTGACCGGTGGAGCCGGGTTCATCGGCTCGCACCTCGTGGACCTGCTGCTCGAGCGTGGCTCGACCGATGTCCTGGTGCTGGACAAGCTGACGTACGCCGGGTCGCGGGCGAACGTCGCGCATCACGAGGGCGATCCGCGGTTCCGGTTCGTGCTGGGCGACGTCGCCGACCCCGACGTCGTCGCGCCGCTCGTCGCCGAGGCGACGCGCGTCGTGCACGCCGCGGCCGAGTCCTTCGTCGATCGCTCGATCTCCTCGTCGAGGGACTTCGTGATCTCGAACGTGCTCGGGACGCAGGTGATGCTCGAGGCATCCCGCGAGCTCGACCGGCCGATGCTGCTCGTCTCGACCGACGAGGTCTACGGCTCCGCCGAGGAGGAGGCGTTCACCGAGGACTCGCCGCTGCGCCCCCGCAACCCGTACTCGGCCTCCAAGGCCGGCGCCGACCTCCTCGCTCGGTCGTACGTGACGACGTACGGGATGGCCGTGAAGACGATCCGTGGCACGAACGCCTACGGACCGCGCCAGCACCCCGAGAAGGCGATCCCGACGTGGGCGACGGCGGCGATGGCCGGCCGGCCGATCCCGGTCTACGGCGACGGCGGGCACCGCCGCGAGTGGCTCTACGTCCGCGACTTCGTCACCGCGATCGCGACGGTGATGGATCACGGCGACTCCGGCGGCGTGTACAACATCGGCGGCGGCACCGAGATGACGAACCTCGAGGCGGTCGATCGCGTGGTGTCGTACCTCGGCGCGGATCCGTCGCTCGTCACGTCGGTGCCCGACCGGCCGGGGCACGATCGTCGATACGGGATGACGTGGGAGCGCCTCGAGGCGCTCGGGTGGCGTCCGGCGACGGGGTTCCCCGAAGGTCTGGCGATCACGCTCGCGTGGTACCGCGACCACCTCGACTGGGTCGACGAGGTGCTGCAGCGCGCGCACGCGTCGTGAGGATCCTCGTGACCGGGGCCGGCGGCGGCCTCGGGCGAGCGCTCGTCGAGGTGCTCGGCGGCACCGGCCACGACGTCCGTGCCGTCCCCCACGCCGAGCTCGACATCGGCGATGGCCCTGCGGTGCGTGCGATCGTCGACGAGGCTCGGCCCGCGCTGATCCTGAACGCCGCCGCGTTCACCAAGGTCGACGCGTGCGAGGACGAGGCGAACATCGATGCTGCCGTGGCGGGCAACGCCCTCGGGCCGTGGAAGCTCGCCGAGGCGGCGGCGGCGAACGGCGCGATCATCCTGCACGTCTCGACCGACTACGTCTTCGACGGCGAAAAGGGGTCCGCCTACGAGGAGCGGGACGAGGTCCGTCCGATCAACCGCTACGGCATGCTGAAGGCCTTCGGCGAGGAGCATGTCCGCTCGACATCCGACCGGCACGTCATCGTCCGCACCGGGTTCGTGTTCGGGGGCGGGAGCGACTACCTCACCGGCGCGCTCCGACGGCTCCGCGAGGGCGAGCCGGCCGGCGGCCTCGTCGACCGGATCGGCACGCCGACGTACGTTCGCCATCTCGCCGAGCGGCTCGTGCCGCTCGCCCTCACCGAACGGTTCGGGACGTACCACCTCGCCGGCCCTGAGCCGACGACGTGGCACGACGTCCTCCTGCGCGCCAAGGCGTTCGCGGGTTTACCCGGCGACGTGCTCGAGCAGCGCGCGGCCGAGCTCGACCTGCCTGCGCCCCGCCCGCGGAACAGCGCCTTGACGAGCGTGCTCCTGCCCGACCTCGCCGACGAGGTCCCGCCGATGCCGCCGCTCGACGAGGGGATCCGCGCCGCCCTCAGCCGGCTCTAGGCGGTCGTCGCGCGGCGGTCCCCGGTCCGGAAGCGTCGACCCGTCCGGCCTCGTGAACCACGGGCGGCCGTGCTGCATCACGACGCCGAACCCGTGCTGGTGATCAGCCGATGGTGCGGCCGACACAAACAGGACGAGGTTGCCGAGCGCGGTCGCACCGCCGTCCGCCCAATGCTGCACGTGATGCGCGTCGCACCACCCCGGCGGCCGCTCGCAGCCGGGGAACCGGCAGCCGCCGTCCCGGACGATCACGGCTCGACGGAGCGGTGGTGGGACGACCTTCGTCCGCCGACCCACGTCGAGGGGCTCCGAGCGCGCATCCATGATCACGCGCGTGACGTCCGCGTCGCACGCGAGCCGTCGAGCCGCCTCGGCCGTGATGACACCCGCGTCGGTGAGCTCGCACCGCCGGCCGGCTCGCGCCTCCAGCGACTCCAGGTCCATCGTCACGACCACGTGCGGTCGCTCGCCGTCCACCGTTGGCCTCGTCGCTGAGTCGAGCCACTGTCGGCACACCTCGCCGAGCGCATCCGCTCGCCGCTGCGCCGGCGACCGGAGATCCGGGTCGTCGCCGCGCGCCCTCGCCTCGGCATCGCACACCGCCGCGAGCGCGGTCATCAAGACCTGGCCGGTCTCGGGATCGAGGTCACCGTCCACGCGGACCATCCCGTCCAGCAACGGCGACACGTAGAGCGCACGCCGCTCGTACCGGATCCCCTCGTCCATCGCCGCTCGACGCGCATCGACACGTTGACGCCAGTACGCGACCACCGCGCGCAGCTCGCGCACGGGAACCGTCCGCGCCGCGTGGAGCAGCAGGCGCTCATCGCGCGCGAACCCCTCGGGGCACGCCTCGCGCGCCGCCACGAGCACGCCGGCGGCCGACGTGGACATCTCGCCATCGGCGAGCGCCTCGCGCACGACGGGCATCGCCGCGAGGGCGCGCGCGCCCCGAACGCACGCCGC
>DASPIF010000291.1:0-7914 GCA_035629255.1 Actinomycetota bacterium
CCCGATCGCCGCGTTGCTCTTGCCCGCCGCCATCTCGCGCAGGACGTCGATCTCCCGGGGCGTGAGGGTCTTCAGCGGGGATCGCTCGCCGCGGGCGTCCACCGCGACGAGCGCCTCCACGACCTTCGGGTCGATCACCGAGCCCCCGCCCGCGACCGTCCGAACCGCGGACACGAGCTGGTCCGGCTCCTGCACCCGCTCCTTCAGCAGGTACGAACGCCCCGCGCTGCCGCCTTCCAGGAGCGCGAGGGCGTAGCTCGGTGTCGCGTACTGGCTGAGCACGACGACACCGACATGGGGGACGGTGCTGCGGAGCCGTCGTGCCGCTTGGATCCCCTCGTCGCTGTTGCCCGGGGGCATGCGGATGTCGGTGACGACGACGTCCGGTCGTTCCGCCTCCACGGCCGCGAACAGGGAGTCGAGGTCTCCGCACATCGCCACGACCTCGAGCTCGAGGTCGGCCTCGAGCAATCGCCGGATGCCTTCGCGCACGAGGAGATGATCCTCGGCGATGACCAGCCGCAGCGGCATATCGCGAGGATACGCCGGTGACCATCGTCCTCGTCGTCGACGACAACGACCGGAACCGAAAGCTCGCCCTCGACGTGCTGAGCGCGGCCGGGTTCCGGACCTTCGGGGCGGCGACGGCGGCGGAGGGGATCGCGCTCGCGAGGGAGCACGTGCCAGACGTGATCCTCATGGATCTCCGGCTCCCCGACATGGACGGTGTGGACGCGACGCGGATGCTCGCGGCACACGCGCGGACGGCGCTCATCCCGGTGGTCGCGATGAGCGCATCGCGGCTCGAGGGGAGCGAGGATTGGTTGAGGGAGGTGGGCTTCGCAGGAGCGCTCGAGAAGCCGATCCACGTGAGCACGTTCCCCGCACAGGTCCGCGACTACTGCGTGGGGGCTACGGACTGACGACGGCGAGGCGCACCGTGCTGGCACCCCCCCGCGCGGGCGGTTGGCCCGGTAGCCCGAGACGACCGCGCTCATTAGCCTCTAGACGGCTCGTCTCGGCGATGTGAGCATCGTCGACCTCGGAACCCACGCACCATGAGCGGAAGGGGGCTCCCATGCGGAGGCTCGTGATCGGTGCCGGACTCGGTCTCGTTGTCATGTCGGTCGTGCTCGCCGCGTGCGGCGGTTCGGATGCCGGCTCGACCAGCTCCGAGTCGCGACGGATCCAGGACATGTGGGAGATCGACCAGATCGAGAAGGACTTCCACCGCGCCCAGACGGAGAAGAACATCGACCTGATGGTGAGCCTGTTCGCGCCGAACGCGACGATGACGGTCGGCCCGGGGGCGACCGCGTCGGGCCGGGAGGAGATCCGGCACTTCTGGTTGGAAGACTCGGCGCCCTTCGACCCTGAGAACGACTGGATGTCGGACCACCCCGCATACAAGCTCGAGGTCACGGTCAACGGTGATCGAGGCACGCTGCACTTCGAGTGCCACTACATCGACATCGAGACGAGCAAGGTCGTTTCGGCGACGACCGCCGACTTCGACGTCGCACGTATCGACGGCGACTGGCTGATCACGAACATGGTCGGCGGGACCACCGTCCTCGAAGCCTGAGGCTCGTGGCCGAGGACGTGGAGTCGCGCGTGGCGGCGGAGCGTCGGCGACGGTTCAGCGACGCGCTCGTGCGGACCGTCGCCCGTCTGCCGGTCAAGGTTCGGACGAAGCTCCTGGTCGCGTTCGTCGGCACGGCCATGCTGCTCGTCGCCGTCGGCCTCCTCGGTCAGCTCGTGCTGGGGCAGTCGAACGATCGCGTGGCGAGCGTTCGACCCCTCCAGGAACGGGCGGTCGAGTACAGCAGGCTCCAAGCCGCGGCGGGGCACCTCAATGCCCTCCTGGGGTCCAATCGCGGTCCCGACCTCGACGTGGTCTGGCCGGATCTCGCGCCGCCCGCCCGTCGGGGGGCGTTCTCGCTCACCGTCGATCTGTTCGCGATCGATGCAGCAGAGGGGGTCGCGGCCCTGACGGCCCCGGATCAACTCGGATTCTCGCCGCCTCCGGCAGACCTGGAGGTATTGCGGAACATCGAGGACACCGCCCGTCGTCTTTCGACGAAGATCGAAGAGGAGCTCATCCCCCTCTACGAGAGCGCGACGGTCTCGATCGACGACCAGGACTTGATCGACGAGATGCTGCCGCTACGGAGGGATGCGGAGTTGCTCGCGAGCGACCTCCACACGGATGCCGCTCGGCTGGCGAACCGGACCCGAGACGAGATCGATGATCTGATCGCTCGGAACGCGAGCTCGTTCGCGAGCTCGCGGGCCCTGTTCATCGGCGTCTCGGCCGGGACACTCGTCCTCGCCCTGACGCTCGGGTTCGTCCTGTCGTGGTCGCTGATCGGCCCGATCCAGCGGATCGACGACAGCCTGGAGGCGATCGCGTCGGGCGACTTCTCGGGCCGCGTGGAGGTCGAGAACCGAGACGAGCTGGGTGCGTTGAGCGCGAACGTCAACCGGATGAACGGCGAGCTGCGCCGTCTCTACACCGAGCTCGAGGAGGCCAGTCAGCACAAGTCGGACTTCCTGGCCAGCATGTCGCACGAGCTCCGGACGCCGCTGAACGCGATCATCGGGTTCTCGCAGGTGCTGCGGGAGGAGATGGTCGGCTCGGTGAACGAGAAGCAGTCGGAGTACCTCGACGACATCATCTCCTCGGGGAACCACCTGCTCTCGCTGATCAACGACGTCCTCGATCTCTCGAAGATCGAGGCCGGACAGGTCGAGCTCCAGGTCCACCCGTTCTCGCTGCGCGAGGCGCTCGAGCGCGGCGTCGTGATGGTGCGCGAGCGCGCGACGGAGGGCGGCGTGCGCGTGGCGTTCGCCGCCGATCCGGAGGTGGACGTGGTCGATGGGGACGAGCGACGGATCAAGCAGGTCATCTTCAATCTGCTCTCGAACGCGGTGAAGTTCACGCCCACCGGCGGCGAGGTCGACGTGACCGCGACCCGCGTGAACGGCGAGGTCAGGGTCTCCGTCGCCGACACCGGGCCGGGGATCGCTCCCGAGGACCGCGATCGGATCTTCGAGGAGTTCCAGCAGAGCGACACGGGCCTCGAACAGCGCGAAGGGACCGGCCTGGGACTCGCGCTCTCGAAGCGGTTCGTGGAGCTCCACGGCGGGCGGATCTGGCTCGAGAGCGAGGTCGGCCGTGGGAGCTCCTTCACCTTCGCGTTGCCGGCGAGATCGGGCGGCTCGTGACGGACGAGCGGATCCTCGTCGTCGAGGACAACGAGAAGAACATGAAGCTGTTCCGGGACGTCCTGGCGGCCGTGGGTTACCGGACGCTCGAGGCGACGACCGGTCGCGACGCCGTCGACCTGGCGACGGAGCACACGCCGGACCTCGTCCTGATGGACATCCAGCTCCCGGATCTCGATGGGGTGCAAGCCCTCCAGCGGTTGCGTGCGGACGCGCGCACCGAGACGATCCCGGTGGTCGCCCTGACCGCACAGGCGATGCGTGGGGATCGCGAGCGATTCCTGGCAGCCGGCTTCGACGGCTACGTGTCGAAGCCCGTGAACGTTCGCGACCTGATCGAGACGGTGCGTCACCACTGCGGTGGGGGAACGGGATGAGCGGCGCCGCCACGATCCTCGTCGTGGACGACGTTCCCCAGAACGTCCGGTTGCTCGAGGCCGTCCTCGTCTCGCAGGGGTACGACGTGATCTCGGCGAACGACGGCGACGGCGCGCTCGACCTCGTGGCCTCGGCGAACCCCGACCTCGTCCTGCTCGACGTCATGATGCCGCCCCCGGACGGCTACGAGGTCTGTCGGCGGCTTCGCGAGGCCGAGGAGACCGCGGTGCTGCCGGTGATCATGGTCACCGCGAGCACGACGGAGAAGACGAAGGTGATCGAGGTCGGCGCCGACGACCTGATCGCGAAGCCGTTCAACCATGACGAGCTCCTGGCGCGGGTCCGGTCCCTCCTGCGGATCAAGCGCTACCACGACACGATCGCGGCGCAGTCGGCCGAGCTGCTCGAGCTGAATCGGACGCTCGAAGACCGCGTCGAGGCGCAGGTCCTCGAGCTCGAACGGACGCGGAAGTTGCGGCGCTTCCTCTCCCCGCAACTCGCCGACGCCCTCGTGTCCTCCGGCGACGACTCGATCCTGCGGAGCCATCGTCGGAACGTCGCGATGATCTTCGCCGACCTCCGCGGGTGGACGAACTTCGTCGACGCGGTCGAGCCCGAGGACCTGATGCAGGTGCTCCGCGAGTTCCACGATACGGTCGGCCGTCTCGTCAGGCGGTTCGACGCGACCGTGGGGTTCCTCGAGGGCGACGGCGTCCAACTCTTCTTCAACGATCCCCACGAGGTCCCCGACGCGCCGCTGCGAGCCGTTCGGCTCGCGTGCGCCCTGCGTGAGGAGATGGCGACCCTGACGCCCTTGTGGAGGAAGCGGGGGTACGACCTGGATCTCGGGGTCGGGATCGCCCTCGGCCATGCCACATGTGGCGAGGTCGGGTTCGACGGCCGCTCCGACTACGCCGCGATCGGAGCGGTGACCAACCTCGCCGCTCGGCTCGCCGACGAGGCGAGGGGCGGGCAGATCCTCGTCACTCAGCGTCTCCACGCGGAGGTCGAGGACGACGTCGACGTTGATCGCGTCGGTGAGCTCACGCTGAAAGGGTTCCAGAGACCCGTGCCTGCCTTCAACGTCATCGGGCTCCGTGAACCGATGGCGAAGGCGTCCGCCGTATCAGGCACTTGAGCGTCCGGGTATCGTTGTCGGTGAAGCCGCCGTCGAGAATCGATGTGGGGAATCTGCTCACACCGTCGGTGTCGCAGTAGTCCGGCCCCGGGACGGTCCGCTGACACGGAGGTCGGTTCGAGTCCCGCAGCACCCGCGCCGGTCAAGACGCCATGGCGTCTCTACGTGGGAGCCGCTCTGGCGGAGGGACGCGCGATCCGAGGCCCCGACCGCGAAGGCGTTCCGAGGTAGGGATCCGGCCGTCCTCCGTAGGAGGTCGATGTAGATGGCGCCGGGTTCAGGCGGTTTGACCTCTCGCGACCGCCCGGATTACGTTCGCTGGCCTGGCCCACGAAGTGCTACAGCGTCAGAGGGAGGCTCATGCAGCTGCTCACTCGCCGTCCTCGTTCGGTCCGTGTCGATGTCGCTGACGCGCGCGGACCACGCGTACCAAGACGCGCGACGGGTGCCGTCCTCGCGGTCGTGGCCGCCGTTGCCGCGGCGTGCGGCGGCGATGCCGGCGGCGACGGTGGCGCCGCAGATGAGCTCCCTGGCGTCAAGGAATTCGGCTTCACCGAAGAGGAGTTCGCGGACCACATCGAGCGCACGCAGGCCCTCATCGCGGAGTGCATGGCGGAGGCTGGGTTCGAGTACATCCCCGTGGACGTCAAGACGATCGAGGCGGCGCAGGCCCGCGTCCGCACGGAGCCCGGCTACACGCGGCGAACGTACAAGGAGAAGTGGGGTCTCGGCGTGACGACGCGGTTCGACAACCCCGTCCGTGACACGGGTCTGGGTCCGAACCTCGACATCTACAACAGTCTCCCGGAGGCCGAGCAACAAGCCTACTTCCGCGCGCTCCTCGGCGATAACCCGAACATGGACTTCGCGTTCGCGCTCGACGAGGAAGACTTCTCGGACACCGGCGGCTGCACCCGCCAGGCCGTCGCCCAGGTTTTCACGAAGGTCCAGCTTCGGGGCAACTACGTGAACCCGAAGGACGAGGTGATCGACTCGGATCCGCGGATCATCGAGGCACACCGACGCTGGGCGGAGTGCATGCAAGCCGCCGGCTATGACTACGAGTATGACCAGGACGAGATCATCGAGGAGTACCAGGATCGGTTGGAGGAGCTCCTTGATGGTGACGACCCTGAGACGTTGACGGGCGAGCGCGCTGCAGCGCTTCGACAGCTCCAGCAGGAGGAGATCGCGGTGTCGCTCGTCGACCTGGATTGCCAGATCCAGCACACGGATCGCGTCTACGAGCAGGTCGAGAAGGAGGTCTATGGGCGAACGCTATGAGGCCCGCGCCGGCCCCTGCTCGGTCGGGATGCCACGCGCGCGACCGTACGTTCGCCCGCGGCGCGGCGCGGCGCGCCGGCGCCGTCGGATCGGCAGAGGTGAGAGATGACGCGACGGACACTCGTCGTGCTCCTTATCGCTGCCGTCATCGTGTCGTCGGCAGCGACGCTGCTCGCGAATGCATGGATCCGCTCCCCAGAGGAGGCCGCCGCGGAAACCGCGCCTCCGGAGGCGACGCCGATCCTGGCGCCCGTCGTCGAACAGGTCCTCACGGCGGAGGTCGTGACCCGTGGGACCGCCCATTACCGGGCACCCCGCGAGGTGTCCGTCACACCATCGACGCTGAAGCGCGGGTCTCAGGTCGTGACGTCGTTGCCTCGCGTCGGCTCGGTTGTCCGAGACGGCGATGTTCTGATGACCATCTCCGGTCGACCGGTCTTCGTCTTCGCGGGTGCGCAGCCGACCTACCGTGATCTCGGTCCCGGGATGTCCGGTCCAGACGTCAGGCAGCTCGAGGTCGCGCTCCTCCGCGCCGGGTTCGACCCGGGTGCCGTCGACGACGGCTTCGACGCTGGGACCGAGGCCGCCGTGACGGCGCTCTATCGTCGGAGCGGTGCCGTCCCGATCATCGCGGATGAGGCGGATCTCGCCGCCGTCCGAACCCCTGACGCAGATCTCGTCCCGGGTGCGAGGGCCGAGCCTGGCGTCCAGCTTCCCGCCGATGAGGTCGTCTTCGTCGCGAGCACGCCCGCGCGCGTCGGGGACATCCTCACGCCCGTCGGAGCCCCGGCGACGGGGTCGCTGCTCACCCTGACGCGTTCAGACGTCGTCGTCGACGGGTTGCTCCCGGTGGAGCAGGCGACCCTGATCGAGGACGGCGCGACGGTCGCCCTGGACGAGCCCGCGCTCGGGATCGAGGAGACGTCCGTGTCCGTCACGCATGTCGAGCCTCGCCCCGGGACCCGAGGCGCCGACGAGTTCCACGTGTTCTTCCAGGTCGCGGTCGACGGTCGACCTCCGCCCGGGATGGTCGGGACCTCGGTTCGCGTGACGATCCCGACGCGTTCCACCGAGGACGCGACCCTCACCGTGCCGCTGAGCGCCGTGTCCCTCGGCCCGGACGGTGCGTCACGCGTGCAGCGCTCGGTCGACGGCGGATTCGAATTCGTTCCGGTCCGCACCGGCCTGTCAGCCGGCGGGTACGTCAGCGTCACGCCACTCAACGGCGAGCTGATGCCGGGTGACATGGTGGTCGTCGGCTCTGGGGGCGACGGTGGCGGCGGTCGCTGATGCGCTCCCGCGCGCGATCGTGGACCTCGTCGTCGTTGGGCGGACGTTCGGTGCCGCGGCGCCGGTCATCGCGCTCCGCGACGTCGATCTCGAGGTCAGGCGGGGGGAATGGCTCGCGATCGTCGGAGCCTCGGGTTCCGGGAAGACCACGCTGCTCAACATCGTTGGCTGCCTGGACCGTCCGACGGCCGGGCGGTACCGGTTCGACGGGGTCGATGTCGCCGATCTCGGCGACCGCGAGCGCGCGGCTCTGCGAAGTCAGGAGATCGGATTCGTGTTCCAGGCGTTCCACCTGCTGTCCTATCGCTCGGTCGTCGAGAACGTGATGTTGGCTGAGGTCTATCGGCGTCGCGACCCGGCCGGGCGGCGAACACGAGCACTGAGCGCGCTCGACGCGGTCGGCCTCGAAGATCGCGCCGATTCCGTGCCGACGCTGCTGTCGGGCGGTCAGCGGCAGCGTGTCGCGATCGCGCGTGCCCTAGTGAACCGCCCGCGCCTCCTCCTGTGCGACGAGCCCACCGGCAACCTCGACTCGCAGTCTGCGCGGGGCATCCTCGATCTCATCAGCGAGCTTCACGACGGCGGCCTCACGATCA
>DASPIF010000292.1:0-7865 GCA_035629255.1 Actinomycetota bacterium
CGAAGGGCCGGATGAGGTGGCGGTCCGAGCTTCGAACGTCCCTTGTGAGCTCAGCGTACCGCACCCCTGCGCGTGCCGGGAGTGGGTCATCTACCTGACGTATGCTGGATGCTTACGAACGCATCACGACCAGAGGCGCGGCCGCTCCTGCGTCGCGCAGAAGGAGCACCGTCGATGTCGAAGAGCCCCGCCCCCCTTCCACCCGATGAGTTCCTCGCCTTGCTCGAGCCCGCGGTCCTGCGCGCGCTCGATCGCCACAAGGCAGCGTCGACCGAATGGTTCCCGCACGACTACGTCCCGTACGAGGTCGGACGCAACTACGAGAAGGAGCCGTGGGACCTGACTGACAGCGAGCTCGATCCGATCTCGCGCGTCGCGCTCGAGGTCAACCTGCTGACCGAGGACAACCTGCCCTACTACCACCTCGCGTTGTGGGACACGTTCGGTCGCGACGGTGCGTGGGGCGAGTGGTCGCGCCGGTGGACCGCCGAGGAGGGCCGGCACGCGATCGTCCTGCGTGACTTCCTTACGGTGACCCGCGGCGTCGACCCGGTCGCGCTCGAGCGCGGCAGGATGGATCAGGTCCAGCGAGGCTGGTACCCGGGCGGCCAGGGCGAGCGCGCGTTCCCGGAGCCGCTCGACGGCGTGGTGTACACGACGCTCCAGGAGCTCGCGACGAGGATCGCCCACCGCAACACCGGCGTGTTCACGCGCGACGCACTGATCGAGAAGCTCACCGCGCGCATCGCGACCGACGAGAACCTGCACTACGTCTTCTATCGGGACCTCGGGGCGGCGGCCCTCGAGATCGACCCCTCGAGGATGATGCTCGCGATCAACCGCCAGGTGACCGGGTTCCAGATGCCCGGGCTCGACATCCCCGAGTTCAAGACGAAGGCGCTCGAGATCGCGAAGGCGGGCATCTACGATCTGCGGATCCACCACGACGAGGTCGTGGTGCCGGTCCTGTACAAGCACTGGAAGATCGACAAGGTCAACGGCCTGTCCGACGAGGCCGAACAGGCGCGCGACGGCATCACGAACTACCTCAAGATGCTCGACGCGATGGCGACGCACTACGAGGAGAAGCGCGCCGCTCGTTCCGACGCCTGAGCGCTCCTGGACGCAGCGGGCCGGGCCCGTGGGCCCGGCCCGCTGTGAACATCGGCCGCGAGCGCTTCTCCTCCGTCGGAGGTCGTCCGGTAGACCGGCCGGAGCTCGTCGGTTCGGTGAGCTGGTGTGGATTCCGCCGGCGTGCCGGCAACGGGCGGGTGGTCGACCCGGCCCGAGAGGGACCGCCTAGCAGCCAGTCACCTCGAGGGTCTCCTGGGTATGCAAGTAGGGACCACCTCCTTCCTCTCGTACCAGGGATGTTCGGACACCCGGCGAGATATGGCAACGAGTCCCGTCGGGTTCCGTCCTCGGAGCGTGGCCGGGCCGACACGCTCACGCGCGCGGCCAGGTCCCCTCGACCATCCGCGCGTAGCGGTCGACGGATGACCGGATCGCTTCGGGCGCCGCCGCGGCGATCGCGTCGCCGCGCCATCCCGCGTACAGTCGGTCGAACGCGCGTCGGAGTGCTCGCCTCTCGACGTCGCGCACCTCGGCAGCGGACAGCGGGATACGGTTCGGGTAGCTGTACATGATGGTCACCGACCGCGGGTCCTCGACGGTCGCGATCGAATCGCCGGTGAGCAGCGCGCCGCGCCCGTCTGCCCCGTCCCGCCACCATAGGACCGTCGAGCCCTCGAAGTGACCGCCGACGCGGACGACGACGACGCCGTCCGCGAGCTCGAGCTCGTCGGCGTCGAAGAACGAGATCGACGGGTCGGGCCGCATCACCCAGCGTCGATCGCTCGCCGGCAGATGGATCGTGGCGTCGAACGCATGCGCCCACTCGATGCACGAGTCGTAGAAATGGGGATGCGAGATCGCGATCGCGTCGATGCCACCGAGTCTCCGGACCGCGTCGACGGTCGCTTCGTCGATCACCGTGAGGCAGTCCCACAGGACGTTCGTCTCCGGCGTGCGGACGAGCAGGGCATGCTGGCCGATCGCGAATGAGGGTTCGGTCACGATGCTGACGAGATCAGGCTCGAGCTCCTCGATCGAGTTGCGATAGCCCTGCTCGCTCAGGTCCTCGATCGTCGTCCAGCGCTGTCCGCCCGCGGGGACGTACTGCCGTTCGTCGGAGCAGATCGCGCAGGACGCGGGCGGTTCCTCGCTCGGTGCGTGCTGCACCCCGCACGTCGCGCAGACGAACGGCGTCACTGCGAGAGCGTCTCGAACGGCGCGACGTGCGCCACGACCAACTCGACGCCGTCGGTCGTCTCCTCGTCGTGCATCACGCCCTCGCGGATCCAGATGTAGTCGCCGGGTCCGAGATCGACGCGCCCGGTACCGTCGGCACCGAACACGAACGTCATCGATCCGGAGACGACGCCCGCCGCGAGTTCCGCCGTGTGCCGGTGGGGCGCGAGACGCGTGCCGGGTGCCAACACGACGGGGAACGACACGATCGACGTGGGATCCGCGTTGCCCTCGAACAACGACGCGAACGTCTCCAGCGCACCGGCGTCGTCGGCGACGGCGCCGGGCTGCTCGAACACGCGATACGGCTCGGGCACGGCGCTCATGGGCTCCACGGTACCGCGGCCGGTGCGCCCCGGCGGCGCGCCGAACGCCGTCCAGGTGGACCACCGCGTATCGGTCGTTCGGGGTCCCCCGGGGCGGCGAACAACCGGCCGTTCGAGGGGTGCCGCGAGGAGGAGCCATCGGTCGATGCTTCGAGGTCCGTGAAGCACCTTCCCCTTCCCGCGCGCGGCGCGCTCGAGGCTGCCGCACGAACGCGAGACGTCCGCCGGACGCTCGGGCTCCGGCTCGCCACGGCCCTGTTCGTCGGGTCCGGCGCGATCGCGTTCGTCTCCCTGCCGACGGTCCGCGGGGTGGCCGCGACGATCACGGTCTGCGCGGTCGGGATCGCCGCTCTCGGGATGGGGTGGTTCACCGCCGTCGCGCCGTGGCACCGGTGGCGGCCGGTCGCGTCGTTCTGGCTGGCTCCGATCGCGCTCGTGCTCGTCGCGATCGCGAACTCGGTCGGGGGCGGCGAACCCTACGACTACGCGGTCTTCTACGTGATCGTCCATGCGTGGGTGGGGATCACGCAGACGCGGAACGCCTCGATCTGGCTCGCTCCGATCACCGCCGGCGCGTACCTCGCGCCGCTGCCGTCGCTCGCGGGCGACGCCGGCGCGGCTGCGATGTCCGCGCTCGTCGTCGTGCCGGCGTGCATCTTGGTCGGGGAGGGGATCGCCTGGTTGGCGTCCGCGCTCGACACGAGCGAGGACACGCTCAAACGGCTCTCGGGCGTGCTCCAGCAGCTCGAGTTCACGGCGCTGCACGACAGTGTGACCGGCCTCCCGAACCGCGCCGCGTTCTACGAGCACGCCGACGTGGCGCTCGCTCGCGCGCGCCGCAACGCGGAGCGGCTGGTCGTCTGCTCGCTCGATCTCGACAAGTTCAAGCTCGTGAACGACACCCTCGGCCACGCCGCCGGGGACGCGCTCCTCGAGGAGATGGCATCGCGGCTGCGCCGCATCCTGCGCGAGGGCGACGTGGTCGCCCGCGTCGGCGGCGACGAGTTCCTCATGCTCCTGCCCGACGGCCTGGCCACGACCGCCGAGTCCGGCGAGGAGGCCGTGATCGCGCAACGGATCCGTGACGCGCTCGAGCCGCCGGTTCGGCTGAACGGCACGGACGTGTACGTGTCGGCGAGCGTCGGGACCGCGGTCTTCCCGACGGAGGCCGCCGACATCGACATGTTGCTGCGGACGGCCGACGCGAAGATGTACCGGAGCAAGCGTGGGCGCTCGGCGATCGGCGTGATCGAAGACCACGACCCGCAGGTCGAGCTCGAGCTGTCATCCCGGCTGCGTTCGACGGCCAAGTCCGAGCCCTGGGAGCTGCACTTCCAGCCGATCGTCGAGCTGGTCACCGGGCGGACGATCGGAGCCGAAGCCCTGGTGCGCTGGCACGACCCCGAGCTCGGGTTGCGCCCGGCGTCGGAGTTCCTCCCGCTCGCGGAGGAGCTCGACCTCGGCGACGCGTTGACCCGGTGGGTGGTGGAGGAGCTCGCGTCGACCGTCCGCGGCTGGCGTGCCACGGGTCTCCTCGACGCGCTCACGATGCTCACGTTGAACGTCTCACCGAAGGGCCTCTGGCAGCCCGGCCTCACCGATCAGATCACTGCGGCGGCGCGCGACACGGGGCGTCGAGACCTCCTCGTCGTCGAGGTGACCGAGGCGGCGCTCGCGATGGATGCCGAGCGGGCGAGGTCCGCGCTCGCCTCCCTCCGTGAGGAAGGGATCCTGATCGCGCTGGACGACTTCGGGACCGGCTACTCCTCGCTCGCGCGTCTGCGGTCGATGCCGATCGACGTCCTCAAGATCGACCGCTCGTTCCTGGAGGATCTCCAGACCGACCACGAGGGACGACGGGTCCTCCGGTCCATCGTGCGGCTCGCGTCCGGACTCGGCATGGTCGCGATCGCCGAGGGCGTCGAGGACCGCGGCCAGCTCGGCATCGTCGCCGACGAGGGATGCACCCTCGCCCAGGGCTATTACCTCGGTGCGCCGATGCCTGCGGGAGGGTTCGCCGAGCGCGTGATGACGTCGAACCTGCACTTCGTCGGCGCGGGAGCGTAGGGCTCGGCCGCCAGGCGTGTTTCGCCCGCGTCGCTCACGGCAAAGGCTCTCGGGAGATGGAGATGCGACGACGCTCCGAGCTCGTCCTCGCCACGGCGCTGCCGACGGCACCTGCATCCGCCGGGAAGGCGCGCACCGCCGTCGTCCGGGCGTTCGCCGGCCTGCCCGATGAGATCCTCGACGACGCCCAGCTCCTCGTGTCCGAGGCGGTGAGCGACGCCGTCATGTCCTCGGGTCAGACGCCGGAGGAGCCGATCCGGCTCACCGGGTACGTCGCGGGGACGACGCTCCGCGTGGAGGTCGAGCAGGACGGCCGTCGGCGCGTGGTCCAGGCCAGCGAAGGCCACCTCGGGCACACGATCCTCGAGGAGGTCGCGACCCGCTGGGGCCACGACCATCACGACGGCAGCTCGGTGACCTGGTTCGAGCTCGACGCGCCTCCGGCCTGAAGGCGTTCAGGCCCCCGTCGCTCGGTCGGTCGCCGCGAGACGCTCGGCCCCCGTTCCTGGTGGGATGAGGTCGTCGCCGCTCGCGCCTCGGAGGGATCCATGGACTACCGCCATCTCGGACGTCTCGGTCTCAAGGTCAGTCCGCTGTGTCTCGGCACCATGAACTTCGGTCCGGAGACCAGCGAGCAGGACAGCCACGCGATCATGGACCGGGCGCTCGAGCTCGGGATCAACTTCTTCGACACCGCGAACGTGTACGGCTGGAAGGTCGGCAAAGGGGCCACCGAGACGATCGTCGGGAACTGGTTCGCGAAGGGCGGTGGGCGCCGCGAGAAGGTGATCATCGCGACCAAGGTCCACGGCGAGATGGATCCGTGGCCGAACCACTCGCGGCTGTCGGCCAAGCACATCCGCGAGGCGTGCGACGCGAGCCTCAAGCGCCTGCAGACCGATCACATCGACCTGTACCAGATGCACCACATCTTCCGGCCCGCGCACTGGGACGAGCTCTGGCAGGCGTTCGAGACGCTCGTGCAGCAGGGCAAGATCCTGTACGTCGGCTCGAGCAACTTCGCGGGCTGGCATATCGCGCACGCGAACGAGGTCGCGAAGCAGCGACACTTCCTCGGGCTCGTCTCCGAGCAGTGCCTGTACAACCTCGCCGACCGGATGAGCGAGCTCGAGGTGCTCCCGGCCTCGGAGGCGTACGGGATGGGCGTGATCCCGTGGAGCCCGCTCGCGAGCGGTCTGCTCGGCGGCGTGCTCGAGAAGATCGAGGGCGGTCGCCGCGCTCGGGACGACGTCCAAGAGGAGCTCGACAAGCGGCGGGAGAGCGTCGAGGCGTACGAGAAGCTCTGCGCGGATCTCGGTGAGCGGCCCGCCGACGTCGCGCTGGCGTGGCTGCTCGCCAACCCCGTCGTGACCGCCCCCATCATCGGACCGCGGACGATGGAGCAGCTCGACGGCTCGATGCGCGCGCTCGACGTCGCGCTGGGCGAGGACGTGCTGGCCCGTCTCGACGAGATCTGGCCGGGCCCTGGGGGTCCGGCGCCCGAGGCCTACGCCTGGTAGCCGTCACGAAGAGGTCCTCACCAGCGGTCGGCTAGTGTCGCCCCCGTGGGCGGAGGAGAGGGCGGCGGCGCGTCGGCCGGGTTCGAAGGCCTATCCGACGAGGAGCTCGAGGTCCTGCGTCGCGTCGCCGAGGTGCTCCGCAAGATCGACTACGGCACCGTGCTCCTCGTCGTGCAGGACGGCAAGGTCGTACAGATCGAGATGGCGGAGAAGATCCGACTGCGCTGAAGCCGGTCGAGTCCCGCTCATGTGTCGGAAACGTGACGACTCCCGTCGTTCGTTGACACACCGTCGGGACCGCGAGTACAAAGGGCGCGGCTGACCGGGACCGCCCGGAGGCCAACGACTGCGGCAGACGCCCAGCCTTTCGATCGACCGGACGACCGGAGATCGAGGCGCGAGAAGCACGCGCATCGAAC
Organism: Actinomycetota bacterium; assembly: GCA_035629255.1. GTDB lineage: Bacteria > Actinomycetota > UBA4738 > UBA4738 > HRBIN12 > CALGFI01. The sequence goes on from DASPIF010000292.1 coordinate 6,643, forward strand.
CCGTCCAGATCTCGATCGGAAGGAGCACCCCTCCATGGAACGACGCTCCGGCGTCCGCTTGCTCGCCCTGCTCGCGACGCTCGCGCTCCTCGTCGCGGCCTGTGGGGAGGCATCCGGCGGAACGAACGACGCGACCGGCGGCGGCAACGAGCCCACCTCGAACTGCGAGAACCAGACCGGTGGCAGCAGCGACCCGGTCGTCACGCTCGCCGCGTACAGCAACGTCTACGACGTGTACGGCAAGCTCGTGAGCGGCTTCCAGTCGCAGTGGAAGGAAACGCACGACGATCAGCAGGTGATCTTCCAGACCTCGTTCGGCGGCAGCACGACGCAGGCGCAGAACGTCGTCAACGGGTTCCCCGCCGACGTCGTCGCGCTCTCGTTGATCCCGGACGTCGAGCTGATCGAGGAGGCCGGTCTCATCACGCGCGACTGGCAGGCCGTCGCCGAGGACGGCATCGTGGCGTCGTCGGCCGTGGTGTTCGACGTGCGATCCGGCAACCCGCTCGGCATCGACGATTGGGACGACCTGGCGGAACCAGGCGTCGAGATCCTCACGCCCGACCCAGCGCAGAGCGGGGGCGCGCGGTGGAACATCGTCGCCGCCTACGGTGCCGTGATGCGAGGGCAGGTGCCCGGCTACGAGGCCACGCCCGAGGACGCACAGCGACTGCTGACCGAGATCTTCCGCAACGTCACGGTCATGGACAAGAGCGCCAACGACTCGATCAAGAACTTCCAGGCCGGCAACGGGGACGTCGCGATCACGTACGAATATGCCGTCCTGCAGGCGCAGGCCGCAGGGCTCGAGGACGAGATGGTGATCCCGCCGTCGACCGTCGCGATCGAGACGCCCGTCGCGGTCGTCGACCGCAACGCCGAGGCGAACTGCGTCCTCGAGGTCGCGGACGCGTTCGTCGAGTACCTGCACTCGGAGGATGCCAAGGCGCTGTTCACCACCACCGGCTTCGAGCGTTCAACGGACATCTCCGAGGCCGCGCAGGGCGACGGCGAGCGGTTCCCGCCGATCGAGGACCTGTTCACCACCGACGACGTCGGCGGATGGGAGCAGCTCGAAACGGATGTCTTCGGTGACGCGGGCGCGTTCACGGACGCGCTCGCCGAGGCGCAGGGATAGGTGCGTTGAGCGCACAGACGCTCGAGCGGGGATCGGTCCCGCGCCCGGCTGCGCCGGGCGCGGGCCCTCGCGTCGCCGCCCGTGC
>DASPIF010000293.1:0-4944 GCA_035629255.1 Actinomycetota bacterium
CCGTCTGCTCGCGCTCCTCGCCGCGGCGTGTGTGTTCACGGGGCTGATGTTCCTGCCGTCGGGAACGACGGCCGAGCGCGATCCCCGTTGGAACTTCATCATCATCGTCACCGACGACCAGTCGGTCGACTCGATCCCCCACGACCCGCCCGTGATGCCCTACCTGCAGGCGCGCACCGGTGACGCGAACGATCACTGGCTCGTGTTCCGGAACGGCTTCGTGAACACGCCGTTGTGCTGTCCGTCGCGCGCGACCCTCCTCACCGGCCGGTACGCGCACAACACCGGGGTCCTGAACAACGAGCTCGGGTACCGGCTCGACGAGTCCACGACGATCGCGCTCACGCTCCACGACGCCGGATACCACACGGGCCTCGTCGGCAAGTACCTGAACAAGTACCCGTTCGAGCAGGACGGGTACGTCCCGGTCGGATGGGATCGATGGTGGGGCAAGGTCCAGGGTCCCGTGACGAACCTCTACTACGGATACCGTCTGATCCAGGACGGACGACCCGTCGTCTACGGCGACGAGGAGAGCGACTACAGCACCGACGTGTTCGCCGACAAGGCCGTCGAGTTCATCGGCTCCGCGCCGCTCGAGCGGCCGTTCTTCCTGTGGTTCGCGCCCACGGCGCCGCATCCTCCGTGGATCTCGGCGACGCGCCACGACGGGATGTACGGAACGATGCCGGTCGGACCGCCGGAGAGCATCGGCGAGCCGGACGTCTCGGACAAGCCGGCGTGGGTGCGCGCGCTCGCCACGTTCGACGCGGCACAGCGCAAGGTCCTTCGGTTCCAGCACCGCGCGTCGTTCGAAACGCTCGTCGCGGTCGACGAAGCGATCCGGCGGATCATGGAGGCGCTCGAGGCGCGCGGGGATCTCGACCACACGGTGATCGTGTTCGTCTCCGACAACGGCTTCTCGTTCGGCGAGCATCGGTGGGTGAAGAAGACGTGCCCGTACGAGGAGTGCATCCGCGTTCCGTTCCTGATCCGGTACCCGCTCGCCGAGCGGCGCGTCGTTCGGACGATCGTGTCGGCCGTCGATATCGCTCCGACGATCGCCGAGTTGGCCGGGACGACGCTCCCGGAGCCCGTCGACGGTCGGAGCCTCGCAACCCTGATCCGGGATGCCGACGCCAGCGGGCTGCCCGATGCGATGTACGCGGAGTGGGCGGGCGACCGCCGGATCCCGCAGTGGTGGGAGATCCGGACGCAGGAGCACGCGTACATCGAGCTCTCGACCGGCGAGCGCGAGCTCTACGACGTGCGGCTCGATCCGTTGCAACTTGAGAACGTGATCGATCACCCGGCGTACGCCGACGTCGCGGAGGCGCTCGCGGTCGCACTCGCGCTGGAGCGCGCGTCGTGAACCGCGCCCATCCGGGTCGCGCGGACGCGCCGGGTAGGCTCGCTCGGTGAGCTACAGCCCCGGCCCGGGCTCTCGGGTTCCCATCCCGCGCGCGCGTCTGCGGTTCGATCGCCGTCGCGCGGCGCGCCGGCGGGGGTTCGCCGCCTTCCTCGGCGCGCTCGTCGTCGTGATCGGTGCGTTCGCGGTGTTCGCGAGAGGAGGAGACGAGGACGTCGGCGGACCGGGACGTCCCACGATCGGTCCGGGCGGGAACGGGGATGGGAACGGCGACGATGGCGGCGGCAACGGTGGCGGCCCGCTCGATCTGGCGGACGCGCCGATCGAGCACGTCGTGTTCATCGTCAAGGAGAACCGCACCTTCAACAACTACTTCGCGACGTACCCAGGCGCGGAGGGCGCGACCGAGGGCGGAACGATCCGATGCACCGACGAAGGATGCGAAGACGGTCCGGTCGTCGAGCTGACGAAGGGACCCGACGTCTACGAGCACGACCTCACCCACTGCTTCCGGTGCGGTCTCGTCGCGATCAACGACGGGAAGATGAACGGCTTCAACCGGATGAACGGCGTGATCCCGCAGTCGGAGAACGCGGATCTGTTCGGCGCGGACATGAGCGGCTACTCGTACCTCGATCGCGAGGATCTCCCGAACTACTGGGCGTATGCCGACCGGTTCGTCCTCGCCGACCATTTCTTCACGTCGATGTACGGTCCGACCTTGCCCGAGCACCTCTATGCCGTAGCCGCGCAGGCCAACTTCATCGTCGACAACAAGGGCAACGCCGAGAACCCCGGGAGCTATTGCGACGACGACAGCGAGTACGCGACCCGCTTCGTCCCGCGCGACGTGCGGCAGAACGAGGAGCGGATCCTCGAGCTCGAGCGCGAGATCACGGCCAACGGGTCGAACACGTACGACATCGCGGACTACTGGGGTCAGATCCGGCTGTGCTTCGACATCCCGGTCCTGCCGGACCAGTTGGAGGAGGAGGGCATCAGCTGGGGCTACTACGCCGAGGAGAACGCGTGGATGAACGCGCTCCAGATGATCCGCCACGTCCGCTACGGACCGATGTGGGAGAAGGTGAAGCCGCCCGCGACGTTCGTCGAGGACGTCCGGGCCGGGGAGATGCCCGCCGTGTCGTGGATCGTCCCGTCCGAGTCGTACAACGAGCACCCGGGCGGCGGGAAGAGCAGCTGTGCCGGCGAGAACTGGACCGTCACACAGGTCAACGCGATCATGAAGAGCGAGTACTGGCGCTCGACCGCGATCGTCGTCGTGTGGGACGACTTCGGCGGGTTCTACGACCCCGTCGCTCCGCCCCAGTTCGACGTCATGGGGCTCGGCCCGCGGACGCCCGCGTTGATCATCAGCCCGTACACGGTCGCCGGCGACAACCCGGACGGTGGCTCGGTCGACTCCACGACGTACGAGTTCAGCTCGGTGCTGGCCTTCATCGAGCAGCTCTTCGAGCTCGAGCCGATGACCGAGCGCGACGCCGCCGCCGACCCTTTGACGGGTGCGTTCGACTTCGAAGATCCGAACTTCGACAAGCTCGTCCTGCCGCTCCGAGACGACTGTCCGTACGGCACGACGATCGCGGAGTTCGCCCCGTCGTGGCCGTTCCGGCGCGCGATCGGCAACCCGTTCGACTGAGCGGACGCTACGGCTCCTCGTAGCGGCCGGCCTCCGGGAAGGCGGGCGAGAGGCAATCCTGTCGCAGCGGCAGAGGGTCGGGCGGGCGCGGCTCCTGCGTGAAGTCGAACGCCGACATCATCGGTGTCGCGTCACGGTCGCGGTGCGTGAGCTGCGTGAGGCCCCAGTTGTCCTCGATGAACCGCAGGATGCTCGAGAACTCGCCCAGCTCGCTCGTCACGAACCCGCGCTTCGCGTAGGGCGAGATCACCATCAACGGCACGCGGATCCCGAACCCGAAGTCGTCCACCTGCGGCGGTGGCACGTGATCGTAGAAGCCGCCGTAGTCGTCCCAGGTGATGAAGATCGCGGTGTCGTCCCAGTGCGGGCCCTCCATGATCGCGTTCACGACCTTGGTGGTCCAGTTCTCGCCGTTGCAGAAGCTGTACTCCGGGTGCTCCGAGAGCTCGAACCGGGGCGCGATCCAGGTGACGGGCGGGAGCAGGCCGGCGCGAGCGTGCTCGACGACGTCGTCGACGGGGAAGATGTGCTCCTGCCAGATCTTCGGGTCTTCTCGGATGTGGCGGATCGCGGTGTAGGCGGACCAGATGTACCCGTTCTGGAACTGCGTCGCCGCGTAGTACGCCCACGGGATGCCGGCCCGGGTGAGCAGGTCGCCCTCGGTGAGGAAGTCGAAGCACGGCGGGACCTTCTTCGTGATCCCCTCGCTGTCGACGACGGGGACGTAGGCCGTGTCGAGCGCGTCGCACCCCCACGACTTGAACAGTCCCGTCTCCTGATGCCGCTCGCGGAGCAGCGCGGGATCCTGCGGCGGGTTCTCGTGCGTGCCCCCGGAGGTCGCCGCGATCGTGAACAGGTGGTTCGGGAAGGACGGACCCTGGGCGCTCGCGAAGAAGTTGTCGCCGAGGACGAACTCCTGCGCCCAGTGCCAGTAATTCGGGAGGTCCTCGGGGAGGTACTGCGTGTAGGCGAACCGGTCGGCGGCGTCGGTCACGGTGGCGAACCCGTCCATCGCGCCCTCGTTCCACGCCTGGAGCGAGCACTCGTAGCAGTGCTTGATGTCCGTCGGGATCGCGTCGAGGGCGCGCGTCAGTGGCCGCGGTTCGCCCTGGTCGATCCCGACGGTGACACCGTTCGCCCCGGGGAAACGACCGAACATGTGGTCGAAGGTCCGGTTCTCCTTGATCACGAAAACGACGTGTTTGATGGGTGTCCGGGTCTCGAACGTCGACGCGTCCGTCGGCTCGGGACTCACCCCGTAGTCGAGCGGCGGCAGTGGATCCCATCTCGGCGGATCGTCGTTGCCGGAGCACGCAGCGGCGACGGTGGCCGCGATCACGGTCAGGGCGAGGGTCCATCGGAGGAACGAGGACACGGCGGGACGGACCCTACCGCAGGGTCTCGCGAGGGCCGGTCGATCTCGGAGGAAGCGAGACGGTGCGCCGTCGTCGCGGGTTCGCCATGATGGGGGCATGTCGAGCACCGGTCGTGCGACGCGCGCCGCAGAGACGCGCGTCCGGATCCTCGACGCGGCCCGACGCGTGCTCGCCGACGAGGGTCTCGAGCGGTTCACGACGAGACGCGTTGCGGCGCTCGCCGGCGTCTCGCACGGGATGGTGCACTACCATTTCACCGACAAGCGGGAGCTCGCCCGCGCGCTTGTCGTGCACGCGCGACGCGATTGGATCGCGCCGCTCGAGGAGCTCGTGGACGGTCCGGGGTCGGCGGACGAGCGCATCCGTGACGTGATCGAGTGGATCGCCGAGCCGACCACGATCGAGACGATGCGCGTGCATCAGTCGCTGTTCGTGCTCGCGCTGCACGATGACGCCGTCCGCGGACGTCTGGCGGCGGAGTTCGCGCGATGGCGCGAGCCGTTCGTCACGCTGTTCGAACAGCTCGCATCGGAGCGAGG
>DASPIF010000294.1:0-6929 GCA_035629255.1 Actinomycetota bacterium
CCGCGCCGCTGAGCACCTCTCGATCAGCGCCGAGAAGGCGTGGGAGCGAGGCGACTTCACGGGGGCGCAGGCGATGTTCGAGCGATCCGCGACGATGGCGCGAGGTGGAGCGCGAGCGCGCGTCCTGTGGAAGATCGCCCGTGTCGCCGAGCGCGCCGGCGACTTCGCCAGGATCGGGCAGGTCGCCGTCGAGGCCATCGCCGAGGCACGCGCGGCGGGGGACCGTGCGATCGAGCTCCTGGCCGAGATCGAGCTCGCCGAGTCACGTTCACACACCGACGTTCGCAGCCAGTACGAAGACGTGACCACGGTTGCGCAACGCGCCCTCGAGGAGCTCGAAGCGATGGGCGATCGTGCCGGCGCGAACGTCGCGCGCGAGACGCTCGCTCGGTTCGCGTTCTTCGCCGGGAGGGCCCAGGCGTCCCTCGACATGACGCTCCAGGTCTTCGGTGACCCGTCCGTCACGATCCCCGACCGGGAGCGGCTCGTGATCGAGATCACGGCCTCCGCGTACTTCGGCCCTGCGCCGGCGGAGGAGGTCCTGGAGATCCTCGAACGGTGTGCCGTGTCGATGCCCGACACACCGCTCGCTCGCGCGCGATACCACCAGGTGCGAACGGCACCGCTCGCGATGCTCGACCGAGCCGACGAGGCCCACGAAGCCGCGCGGATCGCCGATGCGATCTGGACCGAGCTCGGCGACGACCGCCTCCGGATCGCGAGCGGCCAGATCCGCGGAGAGGCCGAGCGGTACCTGGAGCGATGGGACCTCGCGGAGGCCGTGTTCCGCGACGGGATGGAGCGGCTCGATCGAGCCGGCGAGATCGGATTCAACTCGACGATGACGGCGCTGCTCGCGACGTCGCTGTGCGACCTCGGCCGTTTCGACGACGCGGTGCCGCTCGTCGAGAAGAGCCGATCGATGACGTCTGCGGACGATGTGGCCTCGCAGAACGCATGGCGGCTCGTCGCGAGCCGCGTCGCCGTCGCCGGCGGGGACGCGGCAGAGGGACTGGCGCTCGCCGAGGCAGGCCTCTCGTTCATGGAGACGACCGACTACATCGCCTGGATCGCCGAGTCGCACGAGCGGATCGGCGAGGCGGCGCTCGCGGCCGGCGACGTCCGGCGCGCCCGGATCGAGCTCGCCGCCGCGCGGGACGGCTACCACCGGAAGCAGATCCTCCGCTGGATCCGGCGTCTCGAGACGAGGCTCGCGGAGCTGTGAGTCACGGGTCGACGCGGTAGAAGCGCAGGAAATCGTGCTCGATCGGCAGCACCTCGACCGAGCCGAACCCCGCCTCCCGGGCGTAGCGCTCGAAGGTGTCACGACGCATCACGGTGCCGGTCGCGGCCGACGGCTGATCGGCCATCGCGGAGGGCAAGCACGTCAGCACGCTGTAGCCGTAGAAGAACCGCTCGTTCCAGCTCGCCGGCGCGACGAACGCGTCCTCGGTGCGCTCGTCGGCGACGATCAACGTCCCGTCTCCCTTGAGCATCGAGCGGATCGCCGCGAGGACGCCGACCGGGTCCGACATGTCGTGGATCGACTCGACGACGACCGCGAGGTCGTACGTACCCCGCGCGAGATCGTCCGCGGCGCCGTCACGCGCTTCGAACCTGACGCGCTCCGCGACACCGCGGGCCTCGGCGTTGGCCTTCGCGAGCGCGATGGACGTCTCATCGAGGTCGAACCCGTGCACCTCGACGTTCGGATACGCCTCCGCGATCGCGATCGCGGCCCAGCCGACGCCGCAGGCGACGTCCGCGACGCGAGCGCCCGTCGTCAGGCGCTCGTGGACGTCCGGGATCGACGGCAGGTGCTCGGTGCCGAACGAGGACAGGAGCCACGGCCGGTTGAAGTCTCCCTGGGCCTCGATCATGTCGAGGCCGAACGCCTCCCATCCGACACCGCCGCCCGTCCGGAACGCGTCGACGACGTGCGGCGCGCCGCCACCGAGCGCCACGATCGAGCGGCAGACGGCGGCCATCGCGTACGGGCTCTCGGGGTCGACGAGCGCGTCCGCGTGCGCCGGTGGGAGCGAGAACGTGCGCGCGTCCGGGTCGGCGCCGGCATCGCCGACCTCGAGGATGCCGCTCGCCGCCTGTTGCTCGAGCCATTCGCGCGCGTACCGCTCGTGGACGCCGGCCACCTCCGCGAGGCGAGCCGGGGTGCACGGGCCGGTCTCGGCGAGCGCCCGGTAGAGCCCGAGGCGGTCACCGACGTACACGCACAGCACGTCCATGGCGGCGACGCTCGACGTGAACAACCGTTCGACGAACGCGTCTCGCCGGTCCTCGAACCCGCTCATCACGACCCCCTCGACGCCCGAGCGCGGATGGTACGACGGTCCCGGTGGCGCCGCGGCGTTGCGACGGCGGACGCCTCGGTGATACAACCTGCGCACCCGGACGCGTTGTCCGGGTGCGACGGGATGTAGCGAAGACCGGTTCGAATCCGGCACTGTCCCGCAACCGTGAAGCCCCTCCGAGGGGACGAGTCGGGTCGCCTCTCCCGTGGCGCAGACGACGGTCCTCGTCGGAAGGGCGGTTTGTGTGGACGGCCTCGACGCTCCGGCCCCTCGCTCCTCGCCGTGCGCGTCTGGCTCGTCGCACGTCCTCCGAGAGGAAGGAGGACGGATGGGACGACGCCTCGCAGCATCCCTGTCGACGCTGGCGCTCGCGTTCGCGGTCGCGGCCTGCGGCGGAGACCCAGGAGCCGGCGGCGAGAACCCGAGCGGTCTCGCCGGCGCGACCGCCGACGGCAGCTCTCCCGCGGGTGACGTCCCGGCGTTCCCGGTCACGGTGACGGGGACGAGCGGCGACGTCGAGATCGCCGCCCGCCCGGAACGGATCGTCTCGCTGTCGCCGAGCGCGACCGAGGACCTGTTCGCGATCGGTGCCGGCGAGCAGGTCGTCGCCGTCGACGACCAGTCCGACTTCCCGACCGAGGCTCCGACGACCGGGCTCTCCGGGTTCGAGCCCAACATCGAGGCGATCGCGGGCTACGACCCCGATCTCGTCGTGTTCGCGACCGAGACGGGCGACCTCGGCGACTCGCTCGGATCCCTCGGCATCACCGCGCTCCACCTCGACGCGCCGGCCGATCTGGACGGCGCGTTCGCGCAGATGCAGACGCTCGGGATCGCCACCGGTCATCCCGACGAGGCGTCCGCGCTCGTCTCCGAGCTCCGGGCAGAGGTCGAGATGGCGACCGCCGCCGCCGACACCTACGACGGGCTGTCCTTCTATTACGAGCTCGACGACACCTATTACTCGGTCACGTCGGAGACGTTCATCGGTCAGCTCTTCGCGATGCTCGGCCTCGAGAACATCGCGGACGCTGCGAAGGGCGCGAGCAGCGGCTACCCGCAGCTGTCGGCGGAGTACATCGTCGAATCCGATCCCGATCTGATCTTCCTCGCCGACACCGAGTGCTGCGGCCAGAGCGCCGAGACGGTCGCGAGGCGTCCGGGGTGGGGAGACCTCTCCGCGCTCGCGCACGGTGGCGTGGTCGAGCTCGACGACGACGTGGCGTCCCGCTGGGGACCGCGCGTCGTCGACCTCCTCCGGGAGATCGCCGGCGCCGCGAGCGCGGTCGCGGAGGCGACGTGACCTCGGCCCGCACCCGCGCGATCGCGATCGGCGTCGTGATCCTCCTCGCGGCGACGATCGCGGGACTCCTGGTCGGCCCGGCGAGGATCGGCGCGGCGAACATCGTGCGCTGGCTCGCCGCGTTCGGCGGCCGGCCGGACGGCATGAGCGAGCAGGAGGCCGCGATCCTGGCGAACCTCCGGCTCCCCCGCGTGATCGTCGGCGGTCTCGTCGGCGCGTCGCTCGCAGCCTCCGGGGCCGCGTACCAGGCCGTCTTCCGCAACCCGCTCGCCGATCCGTACCTGCTCGGCGCCGCCGCCGGCGCGGGGCTCGGCGCGACGATCGTCGTCGCGTACGGACCGTCGGGGGCGCTCGACCTCACCGTGCCGCTCGCCGCGTTCGTCGGAGCGGTGCTGGGGGTTGGGCTCGCGTACGGCCTGGGCCGGTCGTCGCTCGGCGGACGTTCGGCGACGAGCCTCGTGCTCGCGGGCGTCGCGGTGGCGTCGTTCCTCACCGCCGTGCAGACGTTCCTCCAGCAGCAGCGCTCGGAGACGCTCCGTCAGGTCTACACGTGGATCCTCGGGCGGCTCGGGACGACCGGGTGGGACGACGTGCGGCTCGCGCTCCCGTCCGTGGTGCTCGCCGTCGCCACGCTGTGGGCGGTCCGACGGCTGCTCGACGTCGTCGAGGTCGGCGACGTCGAGGCGAGGAGCCTCGGCCTGCACGTCGGGCGGCTGCGAGCCGTCGTCGTGATCGCGGCATCGCTCGCCACGGCCGCGGCGGTCGCGGTCGCCGGGCTGATCGGGTTCGTGGGGATCATCGTCCCGCACACGGTCCGACTGCTCGCCGGCGGCTCGTACCGAGCGGTGCTCCCGCTGTCGGTCCTGTTCGGCGCGTCGTTCCTGATCCTGGTCGATCTGCTCGCGCGCACCGTCGTCGCGCCGGGCGAGATCCCGATCGGCGTGATCACGGCGTTCGTGGGCGCCCCCTTCTTCGTGCTCGTCCTGCGACGCAGCGCGAGGACCGCCGCATGAGGGTCGAGCGCGTCGCGACGCGCGACCTCGAGGCGCCTGCGCTGGTCGCGGACGCCGTCTCGGTCGAGCTCGGCAGGCGTCCGATCGTGACGGGCGCATCCTTCGAGGTCGGCACCGGCTCGTGGACGTGCGTGATCGGACCGAACGGCGCCGGGAAGACGACGCTCGTGCACGCGCTCGCCGGCGTCGTCCCCTCGACGGGGTCGATCAGCCTGTGGGGCGCCGCCCCTTCGACGCTCGGGCGCCGGGCGCGGGCGCGAGCCATCGCGCTCGTGCCGCAGCTGCCGACGATCCCGGACGGCGTGACGGTCGAGCACTACGTGCTGCTCGGACGCACGCCGCACCTGGGGATCCTGGGCGGCGAGCGGCGGCACGACCACGAGGTCGTCGCCGACGCACTGAACCGGCTCGACCTCGCGTCGACGCGCGGGCGGCGCCTCGAGACACTCTCCGGCGGGGAGCTGCGACGCGTCGTCCTCGCGCGTGCCCTCGCGCAGGAGGCGCCGCTGCTCCTGCTCGACGAGCCGACGACCGGGCTCGATCTCGGCCAGCAGCTGCGCGTGCTCGAACTCGTCGACGAGCTCCGCCGCGAGCAGGGGCTCACGGTGCTGTCGACGATGCACGACCTGACGCTGGCGGGGCGGTTCGCGGACCGGTTCGTCCTGATGTCGGGCGGTCGCGTCGTCGCGGCCGGCGCCCGCGACGAGGTGCTGTCCACCCACGTGATCGCCGAGCACTACGGCGCCGCGGTCCGCATCGTCGACGGCGGCGACCTCGGGTGGGCCGTCGTGCCGATCCCGGAGCGTGAACGATGAGCGAGCGACGCGACGATCCGCCGACCGAGGCGCCGAGCTCGGCCGAACGACGGGCGCAGAAACGGGTCTCGTCCCGCGTGCTCGTGAACACCGGCGACGGGAAGGGCAAGTCGTCCGCCGCCTTCGGCGTCGCGATGCGCGCGGCCGGCAACGGCTGGCGCGTCGCGGTCGTCCAGTTCCTCAAGTCCGACCGGTGGAAGACCGGCGAGCAGGCCGCCGCGAAGACGCTCGGCATCGACTGGTGGTCCCTCGGCGACGGCTTCACGTGGGACTCGGCGAACATGGACGAGACGGAGGCGATCGCGCGCGAGGCGTGGCGTTCGGCGGCCGAGCTGATCCACGCGGGAAACCACCGACTCGTCGTGCTCGACGAGATCACCTACCCGATGACCTGGGGCTGGATCTCGACTGCCGAAGTCGTCGAGACGATCCGCTCGCGTCCGGCCGACGTCAGCGTCATCGCGACCGGCCGGGACGCGCCGCAGGAGCTGCGTGACCTCGCCGACACGGTGACCGACATGGCCGCCGAGAAGCACGCCTTCGATCAGGGCATCTCGGCGATGCGCGGCATCGAGTTCTAGATGCCGCTCACGTTCCTCGTCGGCGGGGCCCGAAGCGGCAAGTCCGCGCTCGCCGTCGACCTCGCCTCCTCCTACGGCGGCCCGGTCACCTTCGTCGCGACCGCCGAGGCGCGCGACGACGACATGGCGGACCGGATCTCGCGCCATCGACGTGCGAGACCGCAGGGCTGGACGACCGTCGAGGCGCCGCTCGGCCTCGTGCGCGTGCTGTCCGGCGTCGACGACGCCGCGTCCCTCGTCGTGGACTGTCTGACGCTGTGGACGTCGAACGCGCTCGAGGCCGGCGTGACCGAGGACGCGATCGTGGAGGAGGCCGTCGCGGTCGCGGCGGCGCTCTCGGCGCGACGACCCCCCTCGGTCGTCGTGAGCAACGAGGTCGGGTCGGGCATCGTGCCGATGAACGAGCTCGCTCGGCGGTACCGCGACGTCCTCGGCCGCGTGAACACCGCCGTCGCCTCGGCGGCCGACTCCGCCTACCTCGTCGTCGCGGGCAGGGCCCTGCGGTTGGAGCGTCTCGTGTGAGCCTCCTCGACGAGACGATCGCGCGCATCGTCGGCGCTGATCCGAGGGCGTCGGCCGCCGCCGCGGCCGCGCTCGATGCGAAGACGAAGCCGCTCGGCAGCCTCGGGCGGCTCGAGGAGCTGGCGTGCCGGATCGCCTCGATCCTCGGGCACGTCCCCGACCGGGCGCTCGCGCCGGCGATCGTCGTCGCGGCCGCCGATCACGGCGTGGCCCGAGCGGGCGTCAGCGCGTACCCGCCGGAGGTCACCGCGCAGATGCTCGCGAACTTCGCCTCGGGCGGCGCTGCCGTCGCGGTCGGGGCGGCGCTCTCGGCGCGACGAGCCCCGTCGATCGTCGTGAGCAACGAGGTCGGGTCGGGCATCGTGCCGATGAACGAGCTCGCTCGG
>DASPIF010000295.1:0-4046 GCA_035629255.1 Actinomycetota bacterium
CGCGCCCGGACCTCGTCGAGGCGACGAAGCGCGCCGTCGTCGGCCTCGACCTGTTCGTCGAGTCGCCACTCGACCCCGAGACGCTCGGCCTGAGCCTTCGCGAGCTGACCGACGGCACGAACCTCCAGCTCAGGTCCGTCTCGAACCGAGGTCGTCAGGTGTTCCCGTCGACCGGAGCGTCGGCCGACATGGTCGATCACTACGCGTGCCGCTTCATCATCCGCGAGGACCCCGGCGACCTCTCCGACGACGCCGTCCACGACCTCCTGAAGCGGGTCTCGAGCCGCCACCGGTGGATGCACATCGAGAAGCTGCAGGAGTTCGACGGCGAGCTCGGGTTCACCCGGGCCCAGGGGGAGAACTAGCCCTTCAGAGCAGCGTCGCCTGGTCGACCCCGTCGTAGACCGGCCAGCCGTCCTCGATGCGGCCGTCGGGGTGGAACACGTGCGGTTGCGGACCGGCGTCCACGAGATGGGTCACGCCGACGCCCTGCGCGAGCAGCGCGTCGGCGATGTGCCGGCGATGACACCGGTGCCAGTCCGCCTCGGCGCACATGAATGCGGTCGGTGTGTCGGCGCCCTCGATCAGCCAACGGACCGCGCCGCGGAACTCCTCCGTCTCCATGTGGTCGGCGTAGCCGCGGAGCATGTCCACGCGGAGCGCGACGTGCCGCGAGTCCGGTCGCGGCTTCCGGAACCCCCCGAGATCCTCGCCGCGCCACACGTAGGAGACGTCCGCAGCCTCGAGCGACCCGCGGAGCGCGTCGCGTCCGAACTGCGGGTTCCGGCGCGAACCCGGCGCCGTCCGCACGTCCACGAGGCGTTCGGCGCCGGCGTCGGACAGGAGCGCGAGGAACGCGTCGATCGGCCGGGTGCCATGGCCGACGCTGAACAGGGTGGGCGCGATCGTCACCCGACGCAGGGTAGGACCGGCCGCCCGTGACGGCCGGCTCAGCCGGCTCCCGCGAGGGGCCCCTCTGGGCTGGGATGGAGGCACCGCTCCTGCTCGCCGACGGTGAGGTCCAGGACCGGGGGGGCAGGGGCGGTGACGGACGTCGCCCCGCGTACGCGGCGACGCTCGGCCCGCGCGCGAAGGTCGAACTCGAGATCGCGAAGCATCTGCACGTTCCAAGCGGGTAGCATGCCGTCGGCTCCTTTCGGCGTTCGCTTCATCGTTTCCGCGTCCGGAGCCTACGCATTGACCGCCGTATTGTGTAGGGATTAAGGTAACGCGAAATCATGGCCGTCACGATCCATCTCTCGGCGGACGACCTCGCGGAGGTCCGGTTCGCGTTCAGCCCGACGTGGGAGCTCGTGATGAGTCTGTTCAAGGCCTATCGCGATCCCGCCAAACACGCCCTGCACCTCCCCTGGGTCACCGAGACGCGTCGCCACGTCGACGGTCGTGACCTTGGACTCCTCGTCGAGCTGACGTCGACGAGCCACCACGTCGCCGACTTCCTCACACCGCCGCCGGACACACCGTTCCCGGACCTCGACGAGGAGATCGAGCGCGTCGTCGCGACGCCGACGGAGCGGGTGCGGAGCGAGCTCACCGAACTGTGCGAGGGCCAACACGCCCTCGAGCCCGAACGCCTCCGGTCGCTCGCCGACGATCCCGCGTCATGGCTCCCGAGGCTCGGGGAGCAGATGCGCGAGTACTGGAAGGTCGCGATCGAGCCGCACTGGCCGAGGATCCGCGCGCTCCTCGAAGGAGACGTGATGCATCGGGCGCGTCAGCTGGCGCTCGGCGGCGCCGAGCTCCTGTTCTCGGACCTGCATCCTGCGGTGTCCTACGCCGACGGCGTCGTCACGATCGACAAGCAGTACGAGACCCAGGTGCACCCCGACGGGCGAGGGCTCTTGATGATCCCGGCGGTGTTCGATTGGCCCGGCATCGCGATCCTGGCCGGCAAGGGCTACCAGCCGACGCTCTCCTACTCGCCACGCGGGATCGCCGACCTGTGGGGATCACAGCCCGGTCCGACCGGTGCGATGGACGAGCTGATCGGCGGCACGCGCGCCGAGATCCTGCGTACGCTCGAAGCCCCGATGACG
This sequence comes from Actinomycetota bacterium, assembly GCA_035629255.1. Classification (GTDB taxonomy): domain Bacteria; phylum Actinomycetota; class UBA4738; order UBA4738; family HRBIN12; genus CALGFI01. The sequence continues at coordinate 2,058 of DASPIF010000295.1, forward strand.
ACGACCGAGATCGCCGAGCGCCTCCATCTGAGCCCCGCCGCCGTCTCCCAGCAGCTCGGCCTCCTCCGCCGAGCCGGCGTCGTCCAGGCCCACCGACAGGGTCGCGGCGTGTACTCGGCGCTCACGCCCCAAGGGCGCCAGCTGCTCGAGCTGCTCGGGTGATCCCGGCGCCGGCCGCGCCAGGGTGACCTCACGGTTGGGGGGTACCGGACATGTCGACCCTGCTCGAGCGAGACGTCCTCGTCATCAGCCAGAAGCCCAAGTTCGTCGAGATGACGAACGAGTACGCGATCACGGGCGAGGACGGGGCCGAGCTCGGCGCCATCCGCCAGGAGGGTCAGTCGAAGGCGCGCAAGCTGCTCCGGCTCGTCTCGAGCGTGGACCAGTTCCTGACGACGAGGCTCACCGTCTATGACGCCGGCGGGGCGAAGGTCCTCGAGCTCGTCCGTCCGGCGAAGGTCTTCAAGTCGACCGTTGAGATCCACGACGCGAACGGGACGCTCGTCGGCAAGATCGTGCAGGAGAACGTCGTCGGGAAGAAGCGGTTCCGGCTCGACGGACCGAACGGCGAGCCGATCGGCTCGATCGACGCCGAGAACTGGCGGTCGTGGGACTTCGCGATCCGAGACGCCGCCGGGACCGAGGTCGGCCGCATCACGAAGAAGTGGGCCGGCATCCTCCGCGAGGGGTTCACCACCGCCGACTCGTACCTGTTGCAGATCTCTGGCGTCGTGTCGCGCCCGATGCGGAGCGTGATGGTCGCCGCCGCGGCCGGCATCGACACAGGGCTCAAGCAGGACGACACCGGAGGGCTCGGCTTCGGCGGCATCGACCTGGACCTCTGAGCGCGTTCGCTACACTGGTCGCCGCCCTGCGCCCGAGCGTTCACGACGGCGCGCGCGAGCGCCTGGTCCCATCGTCTAGAGGCCTAGGACACCACCCTCTCAAGGTGGAGACACGGGTTCGAATCCCGTTGGGACTACCAGCGGAAACAGCTCTGGGCGACGCTAGTCGTCCCGCCGTGGTCCCGCAGGGGACGCGTCCTCGACCAGCCGGTCGATCGCGTCGGCTAGGCCCCGAGCCGCGTCGGAGCAGATCTCGACGTACACCGTGTCCATCATCCGTACTGACGTGTGGCCCGGCCGCGCCGCGACCGCCTTCATGTCGCGACTCGCGGCGTATCCCAGGCTGGCACCGGAATGGCGCAGCGAGCGCCGGGTACTCATCACCCGAGCGACAACCGTCGAGATCACCGCGATCGTGAGGGGTGACAACGGCGTCTACGCGACGAGTTGTCGCCGCGGTGTATGGACGTACGGGTGCCCCCATGTGGCTCGCACCACGCTGTGCAGTCACGCCCGAGCCCTGACGTTCATCTGGGCACCTGACGCATCGCGAGCCACGTAGTGAACTCCTGGGGTGGTCCGACGCTCGGGGCATGGTGCGTGGTCTACGAGTCTTCCGCTGGTGATCCGTGGTTTCCACCGCTCCACGACCGATGCCGGGACAGGGCGTGTGAGTGCGACTGTCACCGACGCGGACCGTCCGCCGACCGAGCCGCCCGTCGTGTCCACAACACCTAGGTTCCAATCGAACGAAGGGAGAGAAATGACCACCACCGACGCGGATCTACAACTGGTGCCGTTGCTGACAAAGGGTTTCGAGGAGGTTCCGAGCGCCGATCTGCCAGCGACGCTCGATGAGGTCGCATCGAAGGCGCTCGCGTGCCGACTCGCTCACGTAAGGCTTCCTGAGTCGCGGCGACATCACCGCGAGCGCTGATCTCATCGAAGCCGTGTGGGCCGAGCGTGCCGCCTTGCTCGATGTCGTCGTCCTTGCGCGAGCCGCACGCTCGGCACTCAACGCGCTCGAGCAGGTGAGGGCCGGTAAAGGTCATCGTCAAGCCTGGCCCCAAGATCAGCGGGAACCTCCCGGCGGGCGTCCTGCACCCACCGCAGCAACGGGTCTACCGCAAGGTGATCCGGGATG
>DASPIF010000296.1:0-2649 GCA_035629255.1 Actinomycetota bacterium
CGCCGTAGCCGCGCGTCTGGAGCTCGCCGGCGTGCACCGGGAGCACGGGGGACGAGGTGACGAACGCGGTGCACACGTCGGTCCCGCCGCTGATCGACCCGACCCAGAGGTCGCGTTTCACCTCACGGTAGAGCCACGCGAACCCCTCGGGGGAGAGCGGCGCCCCGGTCGAGCCGACCGCGCGCAGCGCGGAGAGATCGGCGATCTCGCCGGGCCGGAGGTGGCGCTTGAGGCACGCGTGCACGTACGGCGCGCTCGTCCCGAAGTACGTCATCCCGGTCGACTCGGCCAGACGCCACAGCGCGGCGAGGCTCGGGTGCCGAGGGCTCCCGTCGAACAGGATCACGCTCGTGCCGAGGAGCAATCCCGAGACGAGGAAGTTCCACATCATCCAGCCGGTCGTCGTGAACCAGAAGAACCGGTCCCCGTCCTTCAGGTCGAGGTGGAGCGAGAGCGACTTCAGGTGCTCGAGGAGCATCCCGCCGTGTCCGTGGACGATCGGCTTCGGGAGACCGGTCGTCCCCGACGAATAGAGGATCCAGAGCGGATGCGGGAACGGCACCGGCGCGAACGTGAGCGGCTCGGCCTCGGCGAGGACGTCGTCCCAGGACGCCGTGCCCGGCGTCGTGCGGTCGCCGTTGGGCGCGGGAACCGCGATGACGCGTTCCAGCGTCGGCAGTCCGGCCGCGACCGCCTGGACGACGTCGCGGCGGTCGTGGTCGACGCCTCCGTACCGGTACCCGGCGGCGGCGATCAGCACCTTCGGCTCGATCTGCCGGAAGCGGTCGATCACGGCGTTGGCGCCGAAGTCGGGCGAGCAGGAGGACCAGACGGCGCCGAGGCTCGCGGTGGCGAGCATCGCGACGAGGGCCTCGAGGCCGTTCGGGAGGTAGGCGGCGACGCGGTCGCCCATGCCGACGCCGAGCCGACGGAGGCCGGTCGCGGCGCGGGCGACGAGCTCGACCAGTTCGGCGCGCGTGAGGTCGAGCTCGCCCCCGTCCTCGCGTCGGACCTGGACCGCCAACCGGTCGTCCGCGTCGGCCAGCGCATGCTCGGCGTAGTTGATCCTCGCACCGGGGAACCAGCCGGCGCCGGGCATCTCCCGACCGGTGAGGACGGACGTGTGGGGCGCGTGCGACCGGACCCCGAAGTACTCCCAGATCGCGCTCCAGAAGCCCTCGAGGTCGTCGACGGACCATCGCCACAACGCGGCGTGGTCCTCGAACCGGACGCCACGGTCGCGCTCGAGCCACGCGGTGAAGCGCGTGACGTTGGCGCCCTCGATCGCCGCGCTCGAGGGCGACCACAGCAGGTCGCCCTCCGCGACCGCGTCCCTCGCCGTCATGCCGCAGCCCCATCTCGGGAGCGACCGCGTCGCAGGACCGTCCAGACACGCTCGGACGTGATCGGCGGCTCGAGGTCGCTCGCGTCGTACCCGCGCAGCGCGTCGACGACCGCGTTCACGATCGCGGGGGGCGCGCCGATGCACCCCGCCTCACCCGCCCCCTTCGCGCCGAGCGGGTTGTGCGGCGCCGGCGTCTCGAGCGTCGCCAACCGGAACTCGGCGGTCAGGTCCGGTGCGGCCGGGATCGCGTACGTGGCGAACGAGGTCGCCATCGGACCACCTTCGTCGTACGCGACCTCTTCGAACAGCGCCTGAGCGATGCCCTGCGCCGCGGAGCCGATCACCTGGCCCTCGGCGAGCAGCGGATTGACGACGGTCCCGCAGTCATCGACCGCGGCGACCCGCCGGAGCGACACCTCCCCCGTGTCGGGGTCGACGTCGACGACGGCGACGTACGCGCCGGACGGGAAGGCCTGCGCAGACGCGAACACCTCGCGCGCCGCGAAGCCGCCGCGAGAGGCCGCGACCTCGCCGAGGGTCATCCGGCGGGCCGGGGACCCGGTGATCTCGAACGCACCGTCGCGCACGACGACGTCCTCCGGCGCGACCTCGAACTCCTCGGCCGCCGCCGCGCGCCCGAGCTCGACGACCCGCGCCGCCGCGAGGTGGAGCGCGGCGCCGCCGATCTGCATCGAGCGGCTGGCGAAGGTGCCGGTGCCCTCAGGGATCTCGTCGGTGTCGCCGTCCATCACGTCGATCTCGTCGGGGGGAACCCCGAGGACGCTCGCCGCGATCTGCGCGAACGACGTGGCGTGACCCTGGCCCTGCGATGGCGCGCCGGAGCGGACCACGATCCGACCCTCCGCGGTGACCTCGACCGCGCCGAACTCGGTGCTGACGGGTGCGCCGCCGGATCGCTCGACGTAGCACCCGATGCCGAGACCGACCAGCGTCGCGCCGTCACCCCGCTGTTCCTCACGCACCGCGTCGTGATCGGCGAGCGCGAGCGCTCGGTCCAACGCCGCGGCGTGGTCGGCGCCGTCGTACACCGCCCCCGTCGGCGAGCGGTAGGGGAACGCGTCCGGCGGGATGAAGTTGCGTCGGCGGAGCTCCGCCGGGTCCATCCGCAGGCGACGGGCGAGGTCGTCGACGATGCGCTCGAGGGCGTACGCCGCCTCGGGACGACCCGCGCCGCGGTAGGGGGCCGTCGGGGTCGCGTTGGTGACGACGGCCCGGACCGTCGCCGAGATCTCCGGGATGCGGTAGGGCCCGGACATCACCCACGCCGTGTTGTTCGCGACGAG
>DASPIF010000297.1:0-8780 GCA_035629255.1 Actinomycetota bacterium
GAGCTCGGCGGCGAGGCCGACGTCTCGGGCCCGCACGCCGAGCCGTAGCGCTACGACGACGAGGGCGAGACGCCGCTCCCGATCGCCAGCAGGTTCGCGAGCGCGGTCCCCGTTGGCGGACGCTGGCCCGGATCCTTCGCGAGCGCGCGCAGGATCGCGAACGCGACACCCGGTGGCGCGTCGCTCCGCCCGACCGTCGGATCGTCGGGCGTCCGGTTGAGGTGCGCCGTCGCGAGCTCGAACATCGAGACGTCCCCGAAGGGCGGCCGGCCAGAGACCGCCTCGTAGGCGACCCCACCGAGCGCGTAGAGGTCCGTGGCGGGCGTCGCCTCCTCGCCGCGGATCAGCTCGGGGGCGAGGTAGTCCAGCGTGCCCATCACCATCCCCGGTCTGGTCAACACGGTGTACGCGCGGCCCTTGGCCAGCCCGAAGTCGGTCAGCATCGCCGAGCCACCCTCGTCGATCATCACGTTGGACGGCTTCACGTCGCGATGCACGAGCCCGGCGGCGTGGAGCGCGTCCAGCGCGCTCCCGAGGTGGGCGATCAGGCGGACCAGCTCTTGCATCGAGAGCGGCCCGTCGCGGAGGCGTGCCTCGAGCGTCCGGCCGCGGACGAACGACACCGCCAGGTAGGAGCGGGAGTCGACCTCTCCGGCGTCGACGATCGGGACCAGGTAGGGATGCCGGACCTCGCCGGCGGCGCGCGCCTCGTGGACGAATCGCTGCCGGAACGTCTCGTCCGCCGAGAGCTCCGGCCGGAGCACCTTCAGCGCGACGGTCTCGCCCTCGGGCTCCCGCACGGCCTCGAAGACGATGCCGACCGCGCCCTCGCCGAGCGGCTCGACGATCCGGTACGGCCCGACCGTGGAACCCGGCTGCAGATCCTCGCTCGCCATGCGCGATGAGCGTAGACGCGAGCGCTCGGTACGATGCACCGCCATGAGCGACCACGCCGAACGGTTGCGAGACCTCGCCGAGCGGATCGCCGCCGCGAAGGAGTTCCTTTGACGTCGACGCGAAGCGTGCGCAGGCGTCGGAGCTCGAGGGCGAGGCGTCGGATCCTTCGCTCTGGGACGACCCCGCCCGCGGCCAGCAGCTGACGACCCGGCTCGCGCGTCTCCGCGCCGAGGTCGAGCGGTACGACGAGCTCGCCCGTCGTCTCGGCGACGCGCAGGCGATGGACGAGCTCCTTGCCGACGAGACCGATGCCGAGATGACCGGCGAGCTCGGCCGGGCGGTCGACGCGCTCGGCGTCGACCTCGAGCGGCTCGAGCTGGCGACGCTCCTCGGAGGCGAGTACGACGATCACGACGCCGTCGCGACGCTGCACGCCGGTGCCGGCGGGACCGAGTCGCAGGACTGGGCCGAGATGCTGCTGCGGATGTTCCTACGGTGGGGCGAGCGGGAGAAGCTCGACGTCGAGGTCGACGAGACGCTGTTCGGGGACGAGGCCGGCATCAAGAGCGCGACCTTCACGGTCCACGGGCCGTACGCCTACGGGCTCCTGTCGGCCGAGCGCGGGGTCCACCGCCTGGTCCGGATCAGCCCGTTCGACGCGCAGAAGCGGCGGCACACGTCGTTCGCCTCGCTCGACGTGATCCCGCTGCTCGCCGACACGGACGACGAGGAGATCGAGATCGACCCCAAGGACCTGCGGATCGACGTCTATCGCTCGACCGGCCCGGGCGGACAGTCCGTCAACACCACGGACTCGGCCGTCCGGATCACCCACCTGCCGACCGGTCTCGTCGCGGCGTGCCAGAACGAGCGCTCGCAGCTGCAGAACCGGGCGGTCGCGATGCGGATCCTCAAGTCCCGGCTCGCCGAGCGGATGCGCGAGGAGCACCAGGAGAAGCTGGAGAACCTCCGCGGCGAGCGGCGGGGCATCGACTTCGGGTCGCAGATCCGGTCGTACGTCCTCGCGCCCTACCGGATGGTGAAGGACCACCGGACGAACGTCGAGATCGGCGACGTCGACCGGGTCCTGGACGGGGACCTCACCGCCCTGATCGAAGCCGAGCTCCGCCGTCGCGCGGAGGCCGACGGCACCTAGGTGGCTCCGCGCCGTCACGCGGAGCGATCGGCGCGGCGCCGGGCGACGATCAGCGCCACGACGAGCGCGATCGCCCACCACCCCCACGCCACCGCCGACGCGAGCAGCCCGCGCGCGATCGCCGGCTCGCGGTAGGTGAGCCGCACCTCGTGGTCTCCGGCCGGGATCGGGACGCCCTGCAGGAAGTGGTCGGTCCGCAGGACCGGGGCGGGCCGCCCGTCGACCGTCGCCGACCATCCCCGGTCCCACGCGTTGCGGATCACGAGGATCGACGGGGCCGTCGCGGTCGCGTCGACGACGACCACCTCGGGCTCGAGCTCGCGGTACGTCGCGGTGCCGGGCGTGGCGGGGTCGGCCATCTCGAGGCCGGGATCTCCCTCGATGACGGCGAGCGACGACGGGTCGAAGGCCGGATCGACGACCGCCTCGAGCGCGCGGGCGCCGTCCACCTCGCGCCACACCGGGACGACGGACGCCCGCGGCTGGGCGAGCTCGACGAGCTCGAGCAGGAGGTAGCCGCGGTCCTGCTCGACGACGCGTCCGGTGATCGCCTGCGGGAGCCGCTGACCGACGTGGACGATCAGGTGCCGGATGCCGAGCAGGCGGATGTCGACGGGCTCCGGCTCCCTGATCACCGACGCGTTGTAGAAGACGCGGAGCGGATCGTTCGTCGCTCGGATGTACGACCAGTAGCGCGGGAGCTGGATCGGCGAGTAGCCGAGCGCGTCGTGCAGCCCGAAGAGCAGGGCTCGGCCGAGCAGCAGCGCGGGCCAGTCCCGCTCGCCCTGCGTGAACAGGTACCCCTTGTTGTAGAAGGCCGCGGGCGGCACCCATGACAGGTACCGGTCCGGGGAGCGCGCGAGGATGCGCGCGAACGGCGTCGGCTCGAGGTACGCCTCGAGGTCGATCGACGGGACGCGCTGCGGCCCGGGCACCAGGACCGGGCGGTCGGCTCCCTCGAGCCCGAAGTAGACGGTGCCCCCGGAGTACGTCGTCGACCACACCGCGGCGGCCAGCAGCTCGAGGACGAGGACGCCGACGATCGCGATCGTCGCCCACCGACGTCGTCCTCCGATGGCGCGCCAGACGAGGAGCACCCCGCCCGCGGCGAGGCCGAACACGAGCAGCCGCAGCGGGTTCGCGCCCCCGACCAGCGGGAACAGCAGGAACACGCCGAAGCCGACGGCGAACCACCGGAGGAGGCGACCGAAAGGCGGCGGGTCGTCGAGCAGCGAGCCGATCCCGACCGCGCCGAGGATCGGCACGACGAGGAAGACGAGGTAGCGCAGGCGGCCCGGGTTGTGCAGGTACACGTCGCCGAAGGGCAGCGCGAGGACGAGCGATCGGAACCATCCCGCGCCCACGAGGAGCGTGATCGTCAGCAGATAGGTGAGGACGCCGATCGTCGCCACCCCCACCACGAGGTACCGCCGCGCACGATCGCGCACCGCGAGCGCAACCGACAGCAGCAGCGTCGCCCCGAGGTAGCCCCCGGGGGCGCCGGCGACGGCGAGCGGCCACCCGGCCCACAAGCCGTGCTCGGGGATCGGGCGGTCGGGATCCGTGAGCCTCGGCGTGACGACCGTCCCTTCGAGCGCGCCGTACCCCGCCTGGAGGCTCGAGCGCGCCGACAGCGCGAACCGCGGGATCAGGATCGCGAGGTTCGCGAGCGGCAGGAACGCCAAGAACGCGAGCGCGAGCAGGACCGCACCGCGGGCCGATAGTCGCCCGTTGCGGCGTTCGTGGATCGCGCGCGACATCACGTACGCGCTCGCGATCGCCGTACACAGCACGAGCCCGTGCGAAAGATGCGACGTCGCGACCTGACCCCACGCGAACGCGGCGAGCGCGAGCCAGGGCAGTCGTCGCCACCCTCGCGCGGAGAAGTAGCCGGACGCGCCGACGAGGACCCAGGGCGACCACGCGAGGGACCCCGAGAACGGCAATGAGATCACGAGGTTCGATGCGCCGATCGCCATCGAGAGCGCGAGGCCACCCGCCGTCGCCGGGACCCGTCCCAGTCCCTCCTTCCGGAGGAACCACCACAGCCCGAGCCCGGCGAGGATCGGGTTGAGCACGATGAGCGCGCGCAACCCGTCGCCGCACCCCAGACCCCACGACAGCAGCATCGACGGCGCGGACAGCCACCCCGACTGCGGGTCCGCCGCGAACGGCGTCCCGGCCAGCTCGAACGGGTTCCACAGCGGAACGTGACCCGCCGAGAGCGACCGCCCCATGAAGCACGACCTCGGGAGCCAGAACGAGAGGATGTCGGGATGCTGGTTCGACAGGCGAGCCGCGAACGCGAACCCGCGCGTCGCGAACAGGACGCACGCGACGATCAGCCCCGGACCCGCCACTGCGGTCGCGATCGCGCGGAGCCGTGATGACCGTGGCGCGATCGTCGCGGTGGGGGGCCGCTGAGAGGAAGAAGAAGCCCTGGTCACGGTGGTCATCCGCGCGCCAGGCTATCCACCCGTGATTCGTTCCCGTACCGAGAAGTGGCTGCTAGACTCCGCCGCGATCGCTCGCTCCCGCTTTCTTTCCCCGGAAACCACGACATGATCAGTCTCCAGCGCGTCTCGAAGACGTACCGCAACGGCACCGTCGCGCTCGACGACGTATCCGTCGAGGTCGACAAGGGCGAGTTCGTCTTCATCGTCGGCCAGTCGGGCTCCGGCAAGTCGACGTTCATCCGCCTCCTGTTGAAGGAGGAGGACGCCTCGAAGGGCGAGATCTACGTCGCCGGCAAGAACCTCGCGCGCCTGACCTCGTGGAAGATCCCGCACCTGCGCCGGAACATCGGGACGGTCTTCCAGGACTTCAAGCTCCTCGCGGACAAGACCGTGTTCGAGAACGTCGCGTTCGCGCTCGAGGTGATCGGGAAGCCGAAGCACGTGATCGACCAGCGGGTGCCGGAGATCCTCGAGCTCGTCGGTCTCGGCGACAAGCTCAACAACTTCCCGGACGAGCTCTCGGGCGGGGAGCAGCAGCGCGTGTCCATCGCGCGCGCCTGCGTGAACCGGCCGCTCGTCCTGCTCGCCGACGAGCCGACCGGGAACCTCGACCCGAGCACGTCGGTCGAGATCATGCGGCTGCTCGACAAGGTCAACCGCATCGGGACCACCGTCGTGATGGCCACGCACGACCAGGCGATCGTCGATGCGATGCGCCGGCGCGTGATCGAGCTCGAGCGCGGTCACGTCGTGCGCGACCAGGCGCGGGGCGTCTACAGCTGATGGCGCGTCTCGAGTTCCTGTTCCGCGAGACGACGTCCGGACTGCGTCGGAACGGGCTCGTGGCGTTCGCCGCGATCAGCACCACGTTCATCGCGTTGCTGCTGTTCGGCCTCTCGCTCCTGATCAGCCGCCAGGTCGACCTGATGATCGAGCAGACCACGGGCGACATCGAGGTCGTCGTCTACCTCTCGGATCCCGTGAACCCGGACAACGTCCGGTCGCTCAGCAGCAAGCTGACCGAGCTTCCGGTCGTTCCCGAGGACGGGGTGACGTTCGAGACCAAGCAGGAGGCGTGTGCGCGGTTCAAGGAGCTGTTCTCGGACCAACCGGCGCTCGTCGAGACGGTCAACTGCGACGCGCTGCCGGCTTCGCTCCGGGTCAACCTGGATGATCCCGAGCAGTTCCAGCAGGTGAGCGCGGTGCTCCAGGGCCAGCCGGGGATCGACCGCATCGTCGACCAGCGCGACTTCCTGACACGGCTGTTCGCCGTGGTCCGGGCGTTCCGGCTCGGCGTGCTGATCATGTCGATCGTGATGCTCGTCTCCGCCGCCTTCCTGATCGCGAACACGGTGCGGATGGGGCTGTTCGCCCGGCGCAAGGAGATCGGGATCATGAAGCTGGTCGGCGCCACGAACTGGCGCATCCGGATCCCGTTCCTCGTCGAGGGAGTGTTCGAGAGCCTGATCGGCGCCACGATCGCGATCCTGTTCCTGTTCGCGCTCAAGGTCGCGTTCATCGATCCGCTGTACGGCGATATCCAGTTCATCCCGTGGATCCGCAACGGCGACGTGATCGCCGTGATCCCTTGGCTCATCGTCGCGGGGATCGTCGTGGCGGTGCTGGCGGCGCTCGCCGGCATGCGGCGCTTCCTCGACGTGTAGCGTCCGCCCATGAGCCGGACATGAGCCCCAAGGGCGACGCCGAAGGCCAACGTACCGTCGTCTCCAACCGACGGGCGCGTCACGACTACGAGATCCTCGAGCGCTTCGAGACCGGCATCGTGCTGACGGGCTCCGAGGTCAAGTCGCTCCGGGGCGGTCGCGGATCGCTGGCCGAGGCGTTCGCGCGCGTCCGCGAGGGCGAGGTCTGGATCGAGGGGATGCACATCCCGCCGTACGAGCAGGCGATGGACAAGCGGACGTACGACCCGATCCGGCCGCGGAAGCTCCTCCTGCATCGGAAGGAGATCGAGCGGCTGATCGGCAAGACCGCCGAGCGCGGCCTCAGCCTGGTCCCGCTCCGGATCTACTTCGCTCATGGGATCGCGAAGATGGAGCTCGCGCTCGGGCGAGGCAAGCGCGCGTTCGAGAAGCGACACTCGATCGCCGAACGCGAGCACCAGCGCGAGATGCAACGCGAGGCCGGGCGCCGTCGCTGAGCGCCGTCCCGGTATCCTCGGGCGTCCGAGCTCAACCGCGATCGTGATCACTGGGGAGGAGACCGATGAAGCATCGACACATGATCGTCGCGGGTGCGCTCGCCATCGCGATGGTCCTCGCCGCCTGCGGCGGCGACGACGGCGGTGGCGAGACGGGGACGATCGGTGAGACCGCGGGCGTGACGGCCGGCGAGACCGCTGCGACGGGTGCGACCGGCGAGACCGCGACGGGTGGAACGGTCTCCGCCGAGGAGTGGGTCGCGGGCCTGTGCACGAGCGTCTCGACGTACGCGACCGACATGCAGGAGTTGACCGAGGGATATGCCGACACCCCGCCGACGGGTGACCTCGAGGAGCAGAAGGACTTCGCGGTCCAGCTCCTCGTCGACGCGATCACCGTGACCGAGGGGTTCGTCGAGGACCTCGCGGCCGTCGGGGTGCCCGACGTCGAGAACGGGCAGCAGATCTTCGACGAGATGACCGGCGCCTTCGACGAGGCGATCGCGGTCCTGGAAGAGGCGCAGGTCAGCGTCGAGGGCATCGACACCTCGGATCCGACTGCCTTCGCGACCGAGCTCACGAACGTCGGCATCGCGCTCCAGACGTCGTCGACCAGCATCCAGCTGTCGCTGGGGGCGCTGGCGTCTCCGGAGCTCGACGCGGCCGCGCTCGAGGAACCCGCCTGCACGCAGCTCGCCGGCGGTGTCACGGGCGCGTCGTAGCGACAGGGCGTCCAGGGGGACCCGGTCGGTGTCGGCCGGGTCCCTCGTCCGCTCGTATACTCGAGACACAACCGCATACGGGGGTGCACTGGCTTCGACTCGAGCGATGAACCGCTCGGGGGAAGCGGGCCGAGGTCGCCACATGCCTCGTCAAATAGGTGGCACAAACACAAGCGCCGATAACGATTACGCGCTCGCTGCCTAACTAGTTAGGGAGCCGTCCGCCCGGGTCCGCCTGCGATCCGGGGTCGGGCGTCGTGAGCAGGCTCACGGAGGTGGTTCCGCTCGGGGGCCGCCACCGGACATCGCACCCGGGCTGGCCGCGAGGTCCTCCGCCGGTGGGAGCCTCGTGGTGAGAACGATCCGCCGGCTGCGCCCGGAGAAGACCCGATCGGTCGTTCGAGGACGGGGGTTCGATTCCCCCCACCTCCACCGCGACATCCCCCCGAGTGGGAACGCCCGCACCGGGCTGCCTCCGCGCGGGTGCGGACGATGGCGTGGTCAACACGAAGAGCGCCCACTCGATCACGTATCGGGGGCGAGACCTCGCCGACTCGTTCGAGCGCCGACGGAGAAATCGTCGCCCGGGACGAGGAGGCTCGTCGGCTCGGATGACGAGCGTCGGCCCAACGTCCTATAGCGTGCCCCGATCGATCGCGCGCTGAGGCGCGCCCATCTCCGGAGGTGGAGTCGGTGAGGCGATGGAGGACACCCCCCGGTCGTCGTTCGCGGACGACCGCCGTGCTTCTCGTGGCGGCGATCGTCGCGGCCGGTTGCGCGCGTACCGCTCCTGAGGAACGTGCCGTCGCGGATCAACCTGCCACTGCGCGGGTCATGTCGCTCGACCCTGCAACGATCACGGCGGAGGATTACCACCCGAGCCTCTTCGCCGAGACATCGCACGTGGTCGATCACGAGTACTTCCCGCTCGTTCCTGGGACGCGTTTCGTGTGGAAGGGCCGTGCATTCGATGACGAGGGAGCACGGGTCACGCGGCGCGTGGTCTTCATCGTGACCGGCCTGACGAAGATGATCGACGGGGTCCGTGTGAACGTCGGCTGGGACCGTGACTTCGACGACGACTCGATGCGCGAGTCCGAACTCATCTTCCACGCCCAGGACGTCCACGGGAACGTGTGGCACATGGGAGAGCTCGTGGAGCATTGGGATGACGGCGAGCTCGACGGAGCCCGTGCGTGGTTCGTCAACAGCCCCGAAGGGGCCCGGCCCGGCATCGCGATGAAGGCCGAGCCGGTCGTCGGGGAGGAGTACTCGCAGGGCTTCGCTCCGCCCCCGTGGTTCTGGGACGACTGGGCGCGGGTCGCCGAAACCGACGTCGCCACGTGCACCCCGATCGGCTGCTTCGACTCGACACTCGTGGTCGAGGA
>DASPIF010000298.1:0-2671 GCA_035629255.1 Actinomycetota bacterium
CGGCAGCGGGCTCGGACGCCATGGGCGGCGCAATCGGCAGGCGCGGCGAATCCGCGCCGGATCGGATGCGGACCTACGTCCTGGTGAACAGCATCGAGGAGGTGCTGCCGCGCGTTGCCGATCTCGGTGGCCGCGTCAGCGCGGAGCGGACGGAGGTCCCGGGACAGGGCTGGTTCGCGGTCCTCGAGGATTCCGAAGGGAACGAGATCGCGATCTGGGAGTCGGCGAACCGCGGCTGACGCCGTGCCCGGGACGGGCGCGCACGCGGCGCGGTCAGCTGCCGGGCCCGGAGTTGTCGTCTCCACCGCCCCCCGGCCCGGAATTGTCGTCTCCGCCCCCGCCCCGGCCGGAGTTGTCGTCGTCATCGTCCTCGCTCGGCTCCGGCGTCTCCGACGCCTCGGGACTCTCGGACGACGATGAGCTGGGTGACGGCGAATCGGTCAGCGGCGGCGTGGGCGTCGGCGTCGGGGTCGGAGTGGGTGACGGCGAGGGCGACGGGCTGACGCTCGGAATCGGGGTCGAGCCCGGCTCGAAGTCGCGGACGAGCCCCGCGATCTGCGAGAACGCGACGATGCCGACGACCACGACGACTGCCGCAGTGGTGGCGGCGAAGGCGGCCATCCAGCTGCGGCTGCGCGAGAACCGCCGCAGCCAGGCCGATGCGAACGGAACGGGCTCGGCCGCGATCCGATCGCGGATCCGCGAAGCGAGATCAGTCGGCGGGACGCCACCCTCCCGCTCGGCGAACGCCTCGAGCCGGCTGGCGACTGACGAGAGTGTCGCGTCAGCGCGATCCAGCTCGTCCGCATCGAATGGATGGTGCGTCATGGCCGGGCCCCTTCCGGACCGATCAACGGCTGCAGTCGCTCGAGACCCCGTCGCAGGTGCGTCTTCACGGTGTTGACCGGCCGTCCCGTGGCCTCGGCCACCTCGAACAGCGAGAGCTGCCCGAAGAAGCGGAGCGCCACGACCTCACGGTAGGGATCCGGCAGCGCTGCGACGGCGGCGCGGACCGATGCCTCTGACTCGGCCTCGAGCGCTCGGCGCGCTGGATCGTTCGACGCGTCCGCGATGCGGTGTTCGGGGACCGCATCGAGTGCGGCGTCCGCACGGCGCTGGGACAGACGCCGGAATGCCTGACGGGTCGCGATTCGCAGCAACCAGCCCCGGAGCGACCCGTCACCGCGGAACGTCCGGATCGAGCGGAAGGCCGCAACGAAGCTCTCCTGGGTCACGTCCTCGGCATCGGCGGGACGCCCGAGGATCCGAAGGCAGGCCCGATACACGGTCGGCATCTCGCGATCGACGATCACGCTGAACGCCTCCCGGTCTCCGGCCCGGAGGGCATCGATGAGGGCGCGGTCGTCCACGCCCTCATCGTGCCACGTCGTCCACATCAGCCGAGCTGGCCGCGATCAGTCGTCGTCCTCGTCGTCGTCGTCCTCGTCGTCCTCGTCGTCCTCGTCGTCGTGGTCGTCATGGTCACCGCTCCCCGGTCCGGAGCTGTCGTCGTCTTCGTCATCGTCACCGCTCCCCGGACCTGAGCTGTCGTCGTCGTCACCGCTCCCCGGTCCCGAGCTGTCGTCGTCATCGTCGTCGTCGTCGGCGCTCGCGGTCGCGCTGGCCGACGGCGAAGCGGAAGCTGACGGCGCGGTGAGGGCCGGTGCGGCCGATGTCGACGGCTCGCCGGTCGGGCTCGGCTCGGGTGTCGCGCTCGGCTCCGCCGTGCGACTCGCCGTCGGGGACGCCGAGGCGGATGCGGACGACGTCGGCGACGGTGACGAGCTGGCCGCCGGCACGACGGTGCCGCCGGCGGTCGCGGTGACGGCACCCCTCTCGCCTCCCGGGCGCGTCGTGGCGATGGCCGCGCCACCGATGATGAGCAGCGCCGCGACGCCGAGAGCGGCAGCGCGGAGGGTCGACTGAATGCTGGTGTGCATGGCTCCTCGAGTTGTGGCAGCCGCGCGGGGCGGCTCTCACCTCTACCGAGCCATCGGCATCACCGAAGGTTTCACCGCTACGGGCCCGCGGGTCAGTCGTGCGGCTCCTCGACCGTCGAGGTGACGCTCAGCTCGACGTTCCCGGCGAGCGCGCGCGAGATGGGACATCCGTCCTTGGCGCCCTGAGCGGCTCCCTCGAAGCCGTCCTCGTCGAGGCCCGGGACGACGCCGATGACGTCGAGCTTGGAGCGGGTGACCGACCACTTGTCGCCGACCTTGTCGAACGTGACCTCGGCGGAGACGTGCAGGTGGTCGGGCGGGGTCCCCGCACGCGCGAGCGCCCCGGACAGCGCCATGGCGAAGCAGGACGCGTGCGCCGCGGCGAGCAGCTCTTCCGGGGACGTCCGGCCTTCGGGATCCTCGGTGCGCGAGGCCCACGAAACCGGCAGATCCGTGAACCACTGGCTCGTGCCGGAGCTCACGGTCCCGGATCCATCGGCCAGCGAGCCGGTCCAGGTGACGGTTGCGGTGCGGGTGGCGGCCATGGGTCGGTTCTCCTTGGGTAGACTCGAGCGCGGATGGAAAGCGTACCGGAACGGCGGCCGATCATCCGTGGCCAGCGGACTCGACCCGGGCGGTGCGGTGCGCGACGCGGGCGCCGATCGCAGGTCGACGTCCGCGCCGTGACTGGTCGGCTTGACGACCCTGCCACCGATCGGCGGGCGAACGCC
>DASPIF010000299.1:0-9931 GCA_035629255.1 Actinomycetota bacterium
AGCGCGCGCGGCCGTCCGGGTAGCGCGCGATGATGCGGCGCGCCTCCTCGTGGAGCTCGGGCGAGAGGACCGGCACTAGCGGTCCACCCCACCCATCACGGGGTCGACGCTCGAGATCACCGCGACGGTGTCGGCGATCAGCCCGCCCTCGACCATGTGCGGCAGCGCCTGGAGGTTCGAGAAGGACGGATCGCGCATCCGCACGCGGTAGGGCTTGTGACCGCCGTCGGAGACGACGTACAACCCGAGCTCGCCGCGCGGCGCCTCGACCGGGACGTACACCTCGCCGCGGGGGACCGAGACGCCCTCCGTCACCATCTTGAAGTGATGGATCAGCGCCTCCATCGACTCCTCCATGATGTGCTTGATGTACGCGGGCGAGTTCCCGATCCCGTCGGGACCGACCTCGAGCCGGACCGGCCACCCGACCTTCGGGTCGTCGACCATCACGGCCCCGGACGACGCCTCGAGCCGCGAGACGCACTGCTCGACGATCCGCATCGACTCGCGCATCTCGTCGATGCGCACCTCGAACCGTGCGTAGCAGTCGGCGTCGGTCCGCGTGACGACGTCGAACTCGTAGGTCTCGTAACCGCAGTAGGGCGCGTCGCGCCGGACGTCCTTATCGACGCCGGCCGCGCGGAGCAGCGGGCCGGTCACCCCGAGCCGGATCGCGTCCTGGCCCTCGAGGACGCCCACGCCGACGTTGCGCTCGACCCAGATCGGGTTCTTGGCGAGCAACGACTCGTACTCGCGGATCCGCCCGGGCATCATGTCGAGGAAGTCGCGGACCTCGTCGAGCGCGCCGTCCGGCAGGTCCATCACGAGGCCGCCGATCCGCACGAACGAGTGGTTCATCCGGAGCCCGGTGACCTGCTCGAAGATGTCGAGGATCTCCTCGCGCTCACGGAAGCCGTAGAGCATCACGCTGATCGCGCCGAGCTCCATCCCCGCGGTCGCGAGCCAAACGAGGTGCGATGCGATCCGGTTGAGCTCCATCAGCAGCACGCGGATCGTCTGCGCGCGTTCGGGCGCCTCGACGCCGAGCAGCTTCTCGACCGCGAGCGCGTACGCGGTCTCGTTGAAGAAGGGCGAGAGGTAGTCCGCGCGCGTCACGAACGCGACGCCCTGCTGCCACGGCCGGTACTCGGTGTTCTTCTCGATCCCGGTGTGGAGGTAGCCGATGATCGGCTGGCACCGGATCACCGTCTCGCCGTCGAGCTCGAGGAGCAGCCGCAGCACGCCGTGGGTCGAGGGGTGCTGCGGCCCCATGTTCAGGATCATCGTCTCCTGACGGATCCCGCCGGCCTCGTCCGAGGTCTCGGTCTCGGCGACGTAGTCCATCGCGTCGCTCGCGTCCGGGTCGAAGACCGCGTCGACGCCCGGGCCCGCGGCCACCCCCGGCGACGGCATCGAGGTCCGCTCGCTCGCCAGCTCGTCGGGCGTGTCGGTCCGCTGGTCGGTCACGACGTCCTCTTGTCGACGGGCGGGATGAAGGCGCCGCCGCGGTAGTACGTGTTCACGCCGCCGAGCTCCTCGGTCTTGCGGAGCGGGAAGGTCTCCCACCCCTCCGGGAGCAGGAGGCGGCGGAGGTTCGGATGCCCCTCGAAGACGATCCCGAAGAAGTCGTACGTCTCGCGCTCGTGCCAGTCCGCCGCCGGATACAGCCCGGTCGCCGAGGGGACGGCCGGGTCGTCGGCGGACAGACCGACCTTGAGCCGCGCCCGGTGCCGATGGGTCATCGAGTACAGCTCGTAGGCGAGCCAGAACCTCGGCTCGGCGTCGGGCCAGTCCGTCGCCGTCACCCCGAGGAAGAGGTCGAACGCGAACCGCGGCTCGTCCCGGAAGCGTTCGAGCGCGGACAGAAGCTCCTCGCGCTCCAGGACGACCGACAGCTCGCCGCGGGAGACGACGGTCTCCGGCCAGGTCGCGCGGACAGCCTCGGCGAGCTCGATCGCCGTCACCGGATCGTGCCCTCCTTCTGCACCTTCTCGTGCAGGCGGAGGATCCCGTACATCAACATCTCGGGGCGAGGCGGGCAGCCGGGCACGTAGATGTCGACCGGCACGATCGAGTCGACGCCCTGGATGATCGCGTAGTTCGTGAACATCCCGCCCTGCGACGCGCACACGCCCATCGAGATCACCCACTTGGGTTCGGGCATCTGGTCGTAGACGGTGCGCAGGACCGGCGCCATCTTCTGCGAGACGCGGCCTGCGACGATCATCAGGTCGGACTGTCGCGGCGAGGCGCGGAACAGCTCCATGCCCCACCGCGACAGGTCGTAGTGGCCCGCGCCCGTCGACATCATCTCGATCGCGCAACACGCGAGCCCGAACGTGACCGGCCACATCGACTGCTTGCGCGCCCAACTGACGGCCTTGTCGAGCGACGTGAGCAGCAGCCCGCGCTTGAGGGTCTCCTCGTCCTCGTCCTCGGCCTCGCGACCGGTGTGGAAGCCCTCGAGACGCTCAACGGGCATCGGTCGGATCCCCCTCCGCGTCGGCCGGCTGGAGGTCGGCGAACCGCAGACGGCCCCGCTCGTCGCGCTCCCAGTCCAGACCGCCCTTGCGCCAGATGTAGACGTACGCGACGAAGACGAGCCCGATGAAGATCGCCATCTCCGCGAGGCCGAACAGACCGAGCTGGCGGAACCCGACCGCCCACGGGACGAGGAAGATCGTCTCGATGTCGAAGATGATGAACAGCATCGCGACGACGTAGAACTTCACGCTGAAGCGCTCGCCCGAGGGCAGCCGCTCGGGCTCGATCCCGGATTCGTACGGCGCGAGCTTGGCCGGCGTCGGGTTGCTGGGTCGCACGAGCCTCGACGCGAACAGCGACAGCACCGCGAAGACGAACGCGATCGCGCCGAGGATCACGATCGGGAGGTACTGGGAGAGCTCCACCCCGGCCCCTTCCTACGCCGCCCGCGCCAGCCGCTCGAGCGAGTAGATCAGCTTGTCCTGCCAGTCGCCCTTGCGGCCGTCCGTCAGGTTCCCCATCACGCGCAGGGCGAACCGCATCAGCCACTCCTGCGGGAGGCCGTAGTCCGTCAGGACGCGCATCACGCTCGGGTGGCCGATCGCCCGGACGAAGTTCGTCCCGATCCGGTAGTACCGCGCGTACCGCTCGCGCAGGATCGTCGGGTACAGCTGCGCGACGCCGGGCCGGTCGCGCAGGAGCGCCTCGGCGACGAGCTCGGCCGCGAGCTCCCCGTTCTCCATCGCGTACGCGATGCCCTCACCGTTGAACGGGTTGACCATGCCCGCCGCGTCGCCGACCAGGAGCATCCCCGGGACGGCGGGCGGGACGCGGCTCCCACCCATCGGCAGCGGTCCCGACAGGACACGACCCTCGGCCGTCCCTTCGTTCACGTTCCAGTCCTCGGGCAACATCTTCGAGAACGCGTCGAAGACGCGCTGCGCCGAGACGTCCTTGAAGCTCTTGAAGGTGTTCAGCAACCCGGCGCCGAGGTTGATCGAGCCGTCGGCGAGCGCGAACAGCCACCCGTAGCCCGGCATGATCTCGTCGCCCTCCCACAGGTCCATCCAGACCTCGAGCCACGGGCCCGGGTGCCGGTCCACGCGGTAGTAGCGCCGCGCGGCGATCCCGAGCGGCTTCCGCGGGTCGCGGCGAATGCCGACCTGCTGCGCGAACCGCGACGAGGCGCCGTCGGCCGCGATCACGTATCGGGCGCGCACCTCCATCTCGCGGTCCTCCTCGAGGGAGCGGACGCGCGCGCCCGTGACCCACTCGCCGTCGCGCGAGGGCGCCAGCGCCTCGGTCCGTTCGCGGAGCGTCGCGCCGGCCTTCTCGGCCGTCCGCGCGAGGAGCTCGTCGAAGCTCGCGCGCGTCATCGTGAGGCCGTAGCCGGGGAAGTCCTCGAGGGTCGGCCAGGGCAGCTCGAGCGTCGCCCGGCGCGCGTAGATCCGCAGACCGGTGTGCCGCTCGAACCTCGGGTCGTCGGCGTCGATCCCCATCCGCTCGAGCGAGACCATCGCCCGCGGGGTCAGGCCGTCGCCGCAGACCTTCTCGCGGGGGAAGCTCGCCTTGTCGACGACGGTCACGTCGATGCCGTGGCGGGCCAGGTGATAGGCGGCGGTCGAGCCGCCCGGTCCCGCGCCGACCACCAGGACGTCGGTCTCGATGCGCGCGTTCGTCGAACCCGCCATCAGGTGTCCCCCACCACGAGCGAACGGCCGCTTGTGAAAACTTTCACAAGGAGGGTACTACGCGATCCCGCCTCGTTCGCACCCTAGACGGGCGTCCGCGCGGCGGGCAACCGCACCGTGATCACGGACGAGCGTGGTCCCACGCCGCGATCCGCTCGGGCACCACCCGGAGGAACGACAGCGAGCGCACGGCTTCGGCGAACCGGGCGAAGCCGTCCCCTGCGAGGAGCGGCCGGTACTTCTCGTGCCACGCCGAGATCGGGGTCCGCATCTCGGCGTGCTCGGCCGAGAGCAGCTCGGCGCGGCCGCGGATCTCGATGCCGGCGATCTCGACCCACGCGCGGCCGAGGTCGATCGTCATCGCGACGCGCGGGTCCGCGGAAGCGTTCGCCCACGTGCGGCTCTCGCGGGCGGTCGAGACGTACACCGCGTCGCTCGGCCAGACGAACCACAGCGGCACGACGTGGGGCGCCCCGCCGCGTCCGATCGTCGCGACCGCGACCGTCGGCAGGCCCGCGAACATCCGGCGGGCCGCGGCCGCGTCGACGTCCCGCACCTGCATCAGCCGTCCTCGCGGAGCGTGCCGGCGATCGCGACGAGCTCCTCGACGGCCGACGGCTCGAGCGGCGAGCCGACGAGCGCATCGATCGCGCGGTTCACCAGGTCCCCGACGCGCGCGCGCTCCGCGGGCTCGGCGTCGCCGTCGAGCACGTCGTCGCGGAGCTGGAACGCCTCGCCGACGTGACGCGCGTAGGTGACCAGAGGTCGTTCGGCGGCGGCGGGAGCGGCGGCGAGCGCCGCGCCGATCAGGACCGGGCCCTCCGCCGTGTACGAGGACGTCTTCAGCGCGGCGACGCGTCGGACGTCGGCCGGGGGCGCGCCCGTCGGCGGGTCGACGTCGAGGTACTGGCCGGCCGCCATCTCGACGCGCATGCGATCGAACCGCTCGAGCGCGAGATCGAGACGCTCGGCCGGCGCGCCGCAGGTCCGGAGGAGGCGTTCGGCGAGGACGGCGGCCAGATCGCCGACCAGGATCGCCAGCGAGGTTCCGTACGTCACCGGGTCGACGCCGGGCGGTGCCCCCCGGGCGAACCGGACGTGGGACGCCTCCGCCCCGCGACGCTCGGCGGTCCCGTCCATGACGTCGTCGTGAATCAGCGCGAACGTGTGGAGGAGCTCGAGCGACGCCGCCGCCCGGAGGACCTCCCGACCCGCGGCGCCCCCCGCGGCTCGATGGGCGACGACGCACAGGAGCGGCCGGAACCGCTTCCCCCCCGCACCGAGCAGACGAACGAGCTCGTCGATCAGGACGACGGACCGTGGGTCGAGCGCCGCGAGCTCGGCGCGGCGGTCCGCGAGGAACGTCGCGATCGTCCCGTCGACGCGCTCGCGGGTTCGACCCAACGCGTCGAGCGCGGCGATGGACGCGTCGCGGGAGGCCGGCGTCACGGACACGGACAGAGTATGGCCGACGCGCTCGGTCCCGATCCTCGCCGCCCCCGTCGTGCGCAGGGCCGCTGTTACGCTCCGATGTCCCAGTGATGACGCGCTTCCGCCGACTCACCCTTGCGACCGCATCCGTCACCGTCGTGCTGTTCGCGGTCGGCGGGCTGGTGCGCGGGACCGGCTCCGGTCTCGGATGCACGAGCTGGCCCAAGTGCGGTCCCGATCGCTGGCTCCCCTACCCGACGGCCGAGTCCTGGATCGAGTACACGCACCGCTTCCTCGCCTCGGTCGTCGTCGTCCTGATCGCGTGGCAGCTCGTCGTCGCGTGGCGGCGCCTGCGGTCGGATCGCCTCCTGTTCGGGCTCTCGGTCGCCGCGCTGCCGCTCGTGCTCTCGCAGGCGGTGCTCGGCGGCATCGTCGTGCACACGGAGCTCGCCCCTGGATGGGTCACGGTGCACTTCGGCTTCGCGATGGCCTTGATCGCCGTCGTCGTCCTCGTCGCCGTCGAGGCCAAGTACCGGCTCGACGCCGAGGGCCGGCCGACGCGCCGGCCGACGGGCGCCGGGCGGGTGGTGCGCCTCGCGGCGGCGACCGGGATCGTGACGTTCGCGACCCTGCTCGTCGGCACCTACGTCCGCGCCTCGGGCTCCGGGCTGGCGTTCCGCGATTGGCCGCTGATGGACGGCAGGCTGGTCCCGGCGCTCGGCGGCGCCGCGACGTGGATGTTCGCGCACCGTGTCGCCGCGGCGCTCACCTCGCTGCTCGTGCTCTACGCGTTCATCGCGACGTGGTCGCGCCCACGCAACGCCACGCTGTCCCGCCTGACGGCGGTCGCGCTCGCCCTGATCGTCGCGCAGGTGCTCGTCGGCGCCGCGAACGTGTGGTCCGGCCTCGAGCCCGCGGCCGTGACGGCGCACGTCGCGTTGTCGGCCGCGATCTGGGCGACGCTCGTCGCGTTCTGGGTCGCCTCCCGTTACGAGTCGGGCGCCTCGGCTCCGCACCCCGCGGGCGACGTCGACGTCCGCGCCAACGGCAAGCGAACCTCGCTGCGCGAGACGACCGCCGCGTACTTCCAGCTGACCAAGCCGCGCATCATCGTGCTGCTGTTGATCACGACGGTGCCCGCGATGGTGCTCGCGGAGGGCGGGATCCCGTCGGCGTGGCTCGTCCTCGCGACGCTGGTCGGGGGCTCGATCGCGGCCGGCGCGGCGAACGCGATCAACTGCTACCTCGACCGGGACATCGACGAGGTGATGCGCCGGACGCGCACGCGGCCGCTCCCCGCGCACCGCGTCACCCCCGAGCGCGCGCTGGCGTTCGGCTACGTGCTCGGGGCCGTCTCGTTCCTGTACCTGTCGATCACCGTGAACGTGCTCGCGGCCTCCCTCGCGCTGTCCGCGATCGCGTTCTACGTCTTCGTCTACACGATGTGGCTGAAGCGGACGAGCGTGCAGAACATCGTGATCGGCGGCGCCGCCGGCGCGGTGCCCGCCCTCGTCGGCTGGGCCGCGGTGACGGGCGGCGTGGGGGTTCCCGCCTGGATCCTGTTCGCGATCGTGTTCGTCTGGACGCCGCCGCACTTCTGGGCGCTCGCGATGCGCTACTCGGGCGATTACGCCGCCGCTGGGATCCCGATGATGCCGGTGGTCCGCGGCGCGGACGAGACGCGGCGCCAGATCCTGCGGTACTCGTTCGTGCTCTTCGGGACGTCGCTCCTGCTCGTCCCGTTCGGCGAGATGGGCGCGGTCTACGCGGCGGTGGCGACCGTCCTCGGCGGCTGGTTCGTGTGGCGGGCGCTTCGGCTGTGGCGCGGCACGTCGCCGGCGGAGTCCATGCGGCTGTTCCGGTTCTCGATCGTCTACCTCGGGCTGCTGTTCGCGGCGGTCGCCGTCGACGCGGCGCTGCCGCTCGCGCCCCTCACCGCCTGAGCACCGAGGTCACGGGCGTTCGACGCGCCGGACGAGATCGTCGAGGGTCGCGCGATCGATCTCGCCGAGGACGCGGAACCGCAGGCGTCCGTCCGCGTCGACGACGATCGTCGTGGGGAGCCCGGTCGTGACGCCGAACCGCAGCGCGAGCGATCCGTTCGGGTCCGCAACGTTCGGATACTCGACGCCGTACCGGTCGAGCCAGTCGCGCGCGGCGTCGTCCTGGTCCCGGTAGTCGACGCCGAGGAACGCGACCCGCTCGCCGATCTCGCGATGGGCGTCGACGAGCATCGGCTGCTCGCGCTCACATGGGCCGCACCACGTCGCCCAGAAGTTCACGACGACCGGACGCCCCTCGAGGTCCTCCATGGCGAGCTCGTCGCCGGCGAGCGTCTCGCCGGACAGCGGCGGGAGCGTGCCCTCGATCTCGATGACGCGCGTCACGTCGCGGTTCTCCTGCGGCGGCTCGGACGTGCACGCGACGGCGGCCAACGCGAGGAGCGACCCGAGGGCGACCCGCACCGCCGTTCGGAACGGCGCGGGGGCGGTCGCTCGAGCTCGACGCGAGAGGAGGCTCGTCAGGTGACGGCGACCGTCCCGTTCATGTTCGGGTGCACGTCGCACTGGAAGTAGTACTCGCCGCCGTCGAGCGGAGGGATCGAGTAGTCGATCGTGTCAGGCCCGGTAATCAGGTCCCCGACGAACAGGTCCGCCGCGAGCGAGTCGTCCTCGTAGATCGAGATGTTGTGGGGGACGCCCGCGTCCTGGTTGTCGAACGTGAGCGTCGCCGCCGTCCCCGCCGGGATCGAGATCTCGCCGGTATCGAACGCGATCCCCGCCGCCACGACGGTCGACGGCTCGACGGCTCCTCCGCCCCCGTCGTCGCCGGTGGAGCCGGTCGGACCCGTCGCGGCGGTGCCACCCGTCGCGGCGGTGCCACCCGTCGCCCCCGTCTGGCCTCCCGTCGCCCCGGTCTGTCCGCCGCCGCCGTCGCCGACCACGACCGTCCCGTTCATGTTCGGGTGGACGTCGCAGTGGAAGTAGAACCGGCCGGGCTGCAGCGGCGGCACCCCGTACTCGATCGTGTCGGGCCCGGTGATGATGTCGCCGGTGAACAGGGCGTTCGACAGGCTGTCGTTCTCGTAGATCGAGATGTTGTGAGCGACGCCGGGCTCCTGGTTCTCGAAGGTGATCGTCGACGGCGCGTCGGGCGGCAGCGCGATCTCCTCCGTGTCGAACGCGAGGCTCTGCGCGACGACCGTGACCCCCGCGCCCGGCTCGCCACCCCCGTCACCACCGCCGCCCTCGACGGCTTCGATCGTGCCCGTCATGTCCGGATGGACGATGCACAGGAAGTAGTAGGTCGCCGGGTCGAGCGCGGGGACCTCGTACTCGATCTCGGTCACCCCGGAGATCAGGTCGCCCTCGAGGATCGGGGTGCCCGAGAAGTCCTCGCTCTCGAAGATCGAGACGTTGTGCTGGATCCCCGCGTCCTCGTTCGTGAACGCGATCGTGAACGGCTCGCCGGCCGGCGCCGAGAGCGCGTTCGGCTCGAACTCGATGTTCCGCGCGAGCAGCCGGACCACGCCGCTGCCTCCGCCGGGCGGCTCCTCGCCGCCGTGCTCCTGCCCGCCGAGGACCGCGAGCGCCACGCCGCCCGTCAGCATCGCCACGCCGGCGACCGCGCCGGTCATCGCCGCCACCGTCGAGCCGCGCACCATCGGGCGCGCCGCCGCGGCGCCGGCGGCGACGAGGATCCCGATCGCGACGATCAATGCCACCGTCGTCGCAGCGGTGTGGGTGACGTTCAACAGGACGCGCGAGAAGAGGAAGAGCACGGCCGCGATCACCACGACGATCCCGACGGGCAGCAGGACCGGGAGCAGCAGCCGGTCGCGGACGTCAGGTCTCATCGAGCCACCCTCGCCCGCACGTCACGCTCGACGCGCGTGAGGGCGAGCGCGTCCCAGCCGTCGCGCTCACGGGCCGCCCAGTTGAAGAAGATCGTCGCGATGAACCCCCACAGGAGCAGCCCGCCCCCGATCTTCATCAGGAGCCCGGCGATCAGCTGGTCGTCGAGCGCCGAGATCCCCCAGATCCGCGGCGCCTCGCCGTAGCTCGGATAGAGCAGCGTGTTGCCGAACGTGAGGAAGGACGCCGGGATCGTCGGCGCGAGCGACTGGACGAACAGGAACATCATCTGCAACGGGGGCGTCAGGGCGGGCCGTTCCGGCAGCGGCGACAGGACCGGCCACCACGCCACGACGGCCGATCCGACCGCGAGGACGTGAAGCGCGAAGTGGATCGGCTCGGAACCGAGCGACCACTCCACGACCGCCGGCCAGTGGGTGAACAGCAGGAAACCGTTGAAGACCACCAACG
>DASPIF010000300.1:0-6170 GCA_035629255.1 Actinomycetota bacterium
ATCTCGGTCTTCTCGAGCAAGGGCGGGACCGGGAAGACGTTCCTGACGACGAACCTCGCGAGCTCGATCGCCGCGCTCTCCGGTCAGGACACGGCCGTGGTCGACCTCGACGTCGACATGGGCGACGTCTTCAGCTACTTCGGGACCGAGCCGAGCAAGCAGGTGATGGACCTGATCGCGCTCGGCGAGGGCGCCGACCGCGACACGGTGATGTCGAACGCCCAGCGCTTCGGCGACCACCTCTACGGATTCGGCGCGGTCCCCGATCCCGCGATGCAGCCTCCGGGCGGCGAGGCGGTCGGCAAATATCTGCGTGTGCTGCGCAACAACTTTGCGTACGTGGTCGTCGACGCGTCGGCGGACTACACCGACCTCGCGCTCGCCTGTTTCGACCTGTCCGATGCGATCTGCCTCGTGACCGGTCTCGACGTCGTCGGCGTGAAGCACCTGTCGAAGGCGCTCGAGACGCTGCTCACGATCGGCCTGCCGCGCGATCGGTTCCGCATCGTGCTGAACCGCGCGGACAGCAAGGTCGGTCTCGACGCCGGCGACGTGGAGCGCGTGATGAAGATCCAGGTCGACACGATGATCCCGTCGAGCCGCCTGGTGCCGACCTCGCTCAACAAGGGCCGGCCCGTCGTGCTCGAGGAGCCGAACTCGGAGGTCGCCGCGAGCATCACACGGCTCGCGCAGCGGTTCACCGGGATCATCGCCGATCAACCGGAGGGGACCGACGGCGCGGAGGCACCTCCCGTCGAGAAGAAGCGACGCGGTCTGTTCCGGCGTCGTTAGGAGGCATTGGACATGTCACTCGCAGATCGACTCGCCAAAGCACAGCAGCGGGACCGGATCGCCGAGATCCGGACCCGGGTTCAGGAGCGTCTCGTCGAGGTCCTCGGGCCTCGGCTGTACGACGCTTCCCTGAGCGACACGGAGCTCGAGGGGCTGGTCCACCAGCGCCTGCGCGAGCTGCTCGACGAGGAGGAGCCCGGCCTCTCCGCGCAGGAGAAGCTGCTGATCGTCCGGCAGATCGGCGACAGCGTGCTGGGCCTCGGCCCGCTCGAGCCGTTCGTGCGCGACCCGGAGGTCACCGAGATCATGGTGAACGGGTGGGACTCGATCTACGTCGAGCGCGCCGGCAAGATCTACTGGACCGGCGCGAAGTTCCACGACGAGTCGCAGCTGCGCCGCACGATCGACAAGATCGTCGGCAAGGTCGGTCGCCGCATCGACGAGTCCTCTCCGTACTGCGACGCCCGCCTGCCCGACGGATCGCGCGTGAACGCGATCATCCCGCCGCTGTCGATCGACGGCCCGGCGCTGACGATCCGGAAGTTCTCCGCCGATCCCTACGGCGCCGACGACCTCGTGTCGTTCGGGACGCTGACCCCGCAGACCGTGCAGCTGCTCGACGCCTGCGTCCGCGGCCGCCTGAACATGCTGGTGTCCGGCGGGACCGGCGCGGGCAAGACGACGACGCTCAACGCGCTGTCGTCGTTCCTGCCCGACGACGAGCGCATCATCACGATCGAGGACGCCGCGGAGCTCCGGCTCCAGCAGCCTCACGTCGTGCGGCTCGAGTACCGCCCGCCGAACATCGAGGGTCGCGGCGAGGTCACGATCCGCGACCTCGTCCGCAACGCGCTGCGCATGCGGCCCGACCGCATCGTCGTCGGTGAGGTCCGTGGTGGCGAGGCGCTCGACATGATGCAGGCGATGAACACGGGCCACGACGGCTCGATCAGCACGATCCACTCGAACTCGCCGCGCGACGCCCTCGCCCGTCTCGAGACGATGGCGATGATGGCCGGGATGGACATCGGGATCCGCGCGATCCGCGAGCAGATCGCGTCGGCGGTCGACCTGATGGTCCACCAGACCCGCATGAAGGACGGCACGCGTCGGATCACCCACGTCACCGAGATCGTCGGGATGGAGGGCGACATCATCACGCTGCAGGATCTGTTCCTGTTCGACTACAGCGCCGGGATCGACCCCGACGGCAAGTTCCTCGGCAACCTCAAGTCGACGGGGCTGCGACCCCGTTTCCTCGACAAGATGCAGGAGCGCGGGGTCACCCTGCCGCCCGAGGTCTTCGCGCCGACGCCGGGAGGTCGGGCAGCGTGATCGCGGGATCGGTCTTCGGGTCGGGCGGCTGGCTCGTCGTCGTCCTCATCCTCGTCTTCCTCGGGTCCTACCTGGTCGCGACGATGCTGTTCGGGGCGCGTGCGCGCGCTCGGCGCCAGGCGACGCTCGCGCGCCGGATCGGGCCCTCGACGACCGACGGCGAGGACCCGGGCGAGGTCGCGGCCTGGGTGCCGACGTCGCTCGCGAGCGCCGGGCAGCGGTTCGCGGTGGCGACCGGGTTCAGCTCGGGTCTCGACGAACGACTCGAGCAGGCGGGCGTGCGACTCCTCGCCGGCGAGTTCGTCGCCCTGACGGCGCTCTCGGCGCTCGGCGGGGCGGTCGTCGCAGCGCTGCTGATCCAGAACATCGTGTTCGTGATCCTGATCGCGGCGGCCGCTGGGACGGTGCCCTTCTTCTGGCTGGTCTGGTCCCGCAACAAGCGACAGAACCTGCTGGTGGACCAGCTCGCCGACACGCTGTCGATCCTCGCGAGCTCGCTCCGCGCGGGGTACAGCTTCCTGCAGGCCTTGGACACGGTCTCGAAGGAGATCGGAGAACCATCGGCGAGCGAGTTCCAGCGGGTCGTCGCCGAGATCCGGCTCGGCCGCCCGATCGGCGACGCCCTCACGGCGATGGGCGAGCGGGTCGGCAGCCCGGATCTCAAGTGGGCCGTCATCGCGGTGAACGTCCAGCGCGAGGTCGGCGGCAACCTCGCCGAGGTGCTCGACATCGTCGCGAGCACCGTCCGCGAGCGCGCGTACATCCGTCGTCAGGTGCGCGTCCTGTCGGCCGAGGGCCGCATCTCGGTCGCGATCCTCGCTGCGCTGCCGTTCGCGATCATGCTGTACCTGGCGATCATCCGGCCCGAATACCTCGGGTTGCTGTTCACGACGACGATCGGCGTCGTCATGCTCGTGATCGGTGGTGTCCTCATGTCCGCAGGGATCTACATCATGACGAGGATCGTGAAGATCGATGTCTGACCTCTGGCTCGCACTCGCGCTCGTCGGCACCTTCCTGACGATCTTCCTGGCCGGGGTGCTCGTCGACATGATGCTTCGCGAACGGAACCGTCCGATGGCACTGCTGCAGACCGCGGCCGGGCCTGGGATGGCGGACCCGGTCGACCTGCGGCAGGACCAGCTCGAGGGCTCGATCCTCGAACGCATGCTGCTCCCGGGCGCAGGCCGCATCGGACGGCGCGTCTTCCGGATGACGCCGCTCGACCTGCACGGCCGCATCGGTCGCAAGCTCGTGCTCGCGGGCAATCCCCCCGGCCTCGACGCCGAGCGGATCGTCGCGTTCAAGGTCCTCGGCGCGATCGGCGGGACCATCGGCGGGATCATGCTCACGGCGGTGATGTCGCTGGGCAGCCCGTTGTCGATCATCCTGATCGCCGGGCTCGGGTTCGCCGGGTACGTCCTGCCGAGCCTGCAGGTCGGGATCGCGGCGACGGCACGTCAGCGCGAGATCCAGCGCACGCTTCCCGACGTGATGGATCTGCTCACGATCAGCGTGGAGGCCGGTCTCGGGTTCGACGCTGCGCTGTCGCAGGTCACGAAGAACGTCCCGGGACCGCTCGCCGAGGAGCTTTCCCGGCTCCTGCAGGAGGTCCAGATCGGCGTCGGGCGCGCGGACGCGTTCCGGCACCTGGGTGAGCGCACGAGCGTCCCCGAGCTCCAGTCGTTCGTGCTGTCGATGATCCAGGCGGACCTCTTCGGCGTCAGCATCGCGAACGTGCTGCGCGCGCAGTCGCGCGAGCTCCGGCAGAAGCGGCGCCAGCGCGCGGAGGAGATCGCTCAGAAGATCCCCGTGAAGCTGCTCTTCCCGATGATCTTCCTCGTCATGCCGGCCATGTTCATCGTGCTGATCGGTCCGGGTGTCATCAAGATCATGCAGACGTTCTTCGACTGAGCTCCCGGCCGACTCGCGCGCGTTGCTAGCCTGACGCGCATGACGACGATCGCGTACCAGGGCGAGCCCGGCGCGTACAGCGAGCGTGCGGTCGGCGTCGTGTTCCCCGACGGCGAGCCGATGCCGTGCGAGACGATCCGGCTCACGTTCTCGCGCGTGACGAGCGGCGAGGCGGACTTCGGCGTCGTCCCGGTCGAGAACTCGCAGGCGGGATCGGTGAACGAGACCTACGACCTCCTGCTGCGCTCGAGCCTCGTCCAGATGGTCGGCGAGGTCGTGATCCGCGTCGACCACGCGCTCCTCGGCGTCCCCGGCGCGCGGCTCGAGGGGATCAGACGGGCGTCCTCGCACTGGCAGGCGCTCGCGCAGTGCGAGGAGTTCCTGACGTCGCACGGGATCGATCCGGTCCCGGTGCACGACACGGCCGGCGCCGCTCGGATGGTCGCCGAGCGCGCGAACCCCGAGGACGCCGCGATCGCGAGCGTCGAGGCCGGGCGCCGCCTCGGGCTGACGGTGCTCGCCGAGCACATCCAGACGTACCCGGACAACTTCACCAAGTTCGCCGTGATCGGGACGCGCGACGCCGGGCTCGGCACGCCGACGAAGACCTCGCTCGTGATGGCCGGGGACGACCGGCCCGGGTCGTTGTTCCGCTCGCTCCAGCCGCTCGCGGACCGCGGCGTCAACCTCACCAAGCTCGAGTCGCGGCCGCGTCGCGGCGCGCCCTTCGAGTACGTCTTCTACATCGACCTCGACGGCTCGACCGAGGATCCCTCGGTGGCGGACGCCCTCGACGAGGTCCGCCTGCACACCTCGATGCTGAAGGTCCTCGGGACCTACCCGGCGTCCAAGGGCGCGGTCTGACCCGGCGGTCGCTCGCGACCGCCGTGGCATGATGCGCCGGATGTCCCGGCACGCCCGGCACGCTTCCCGTTCGAGCTCTCGCGCACCGCTCGTCGCCGTGGCGATCGTCGCGATCGCCGGCGCGACGGCAGGCTCGCTGTTCGCCACGGGCGTGATCGGTGGCGGGACCGACGGCGGTCGGGCGTCGGGGCCGACGACGTCGCCCCGTCCGACCGCATCGCCGACGCCGACGAGCTCGCCCGACCCCGAGCCGACGGCGCCGCCCTCGCCCGCGCCGGAGCCGTCGCCCATGCCGATCAACACCTCGTTCACCGGGATGACGACGTTCCGGGGCAACGCCACCCGGTCCTGGTACGGCCAAGGTCCGATCCCGGATCGCCCCGTCGTCGCGTGGCGGTACCCGACGGAGGGTGGTCTGTGCTCGACCTCGAGCGATCAGCACGGTGAACGCCTCTGGTGCGGGACCGGGTGGACCGGGCAGCCGAACGTCGTCGTCGACGAGGACGGCGAGATCGAGGTCCGGTTCAACGCCTACGACGGGGCGTACCACTTCCTCGACGGCCGGACGGGCGAGCCCGTGCGCGCGAAGCTCCAGACGGGCGACCTGGCGAAGGGCTCGGCGACGAGCGACCCCGACGGGTACCCCCTGTATTACGCCGGCTCGCGCGACGACTACCTGCGCGTCGTCGCGCTCGACCGCGGGGACCCGGAGGTCCTGTGGCAGCTGAACTCGCAGACGAGCGTGCCGAACCCGATCTGGAACAGCGACTGGGACGGCGCGCCGCTCGTGATCGACGACTACCTCCTCGAGGGCGGGGAGAACTCGTGGTTCTACGTGATCGAGCTCAACCGCGACTACGACCGGGACGGGCTCGTGACCGTGGATCCGAAGGTCGTGCTCACCGTGCCGGGGTACGACGACGAGCTCTTCTCGGTGATCCCCGACGGCAACGTGTCGATCGAGAGCTCGGTCGCGTTCCACGACGGCGTGGCGTACTTCGCGAACTCCGGGGGGCTCGTGCAGGGCTGGGACATCTCGCGGATCCTGAACGGAGGCCGCAGGGCCGAGCGCGTGTTCCGCTTCTGGACGGGCGAGGACACCGATGCGAGCGTCGTGATCGACGAGGACGGGTTCCTCTACGTCGCGAGCGAGCTCGAGCGGGGGACCCCGCGCGCCGCGGAGGTCGGACAGCTGATCAAGCTCGACCCGACGGCGAACGGCGACCGGGCGATCGTCTGGTCGTTCCCGATCACCGAGCGCGGCG
>DASPIF010000301.1:0-6850 GCA_035629255.1 Actinomycetota bacterium
ACCGTGACGGCTTCCGTGATCCGGAAGAACCCGTCCGCGAACGCGATCGTCTGTCGCGTGTACGACGTCGGGCAGCACGGCGGCTCGGCGTTGGGGTACTGCGCGACGTATTCGTGGAGCGCACCCCCGGTCAGCACGACGACGCCGCGCGCCGCCGGCTCCGGGTGCGCCAGCACGACCGGGAGGTTGTCCTGGCCGTAGCCGACGATGTCCACGTCGAGCGTCTCCGCCTCGTCGGTGCGACGGAACCCGACCACGAGTTCCTCGACGCCGTCCCCCGTGAGGTCCGACGGGACCACGTTCACGTCGCTCCACGTCTCGCCTGTCGGATCGGCCGCTTGGAGCCATTCGACCCACCCGCCGGCATCGGGCACGTAGGTCGCCACCCGCATCAGCGTCGCGGTGCCGCCGGCCGGCGTCGACGTCTCCTCCAGGAGCCAGATGACGCGGGTCGCCGCGACGCGGACCTCGTCGCACTCCCCGATCGAGCCCGGGGTGATCAGCGCCTGGCAGCCCGCGTTGGCGGGCGCCGGGATGACCGGTCGGTCCCCTTCGCGCAGGATCGCGGCCTGCGTCGGGATCGCCGGGATGTCGGCGGGCGAGGGCGTCGCGACGGGCGCCGTGGTCGTCACCGCCGGCGTGAGGGACGGCGTGATCGGGCCCGCCACCACGGTGGGCTCGTCGTCTCCCGCTCGTCCGACGGCGAGGCCGATCAGGAACCCCGCACCGAACACGACGAGGGCGCCGACGATCACGGCGCGGCGCGCGTCTCCGAGCATCGCCCGAGCCTACGACCCGACGCCAGCGTTCGCCGACGTGCTTTCGTGTCCGGTCGCCGCCGAGGATGCAGGAGCGACCGGCCGGCGCCGTCACGCGAGGTCGAAGCGATCCAGGTTCATGACCTTGTCCCACGCAGCGACGAAGTCGCGGACGAACTTCTCCTTCGCATCGTCGCTCGCGTAGACCTCCGCGATCGCTCGGAGCTGCGAGTTGGAACCGAAGACGAGGTCTACGGCGGTGGCGGTCCACCTGATCGCTCCGGTGGATCGATCGCGTCCCTCGTACAGGCTCTCGGCCGAGGCCGAAGCCTTCCACTCGGTGCTCAAGTCGAGCAGGTTCACGAAGAAATCGTTCGTCAACGCCTCGGTTCGTTCGGTGAACACACCATGCGGCGCCTGCCGGAGATTGGCGTTCAGGACGCGCATGCCGCCGACCAGCACCGTCATCTCGGGGGCGGTCAGCGTCAGGAACGTCGCCCGCTCGAGCAGCAGGCTCTCGGGCGCGAGCTTCTCTCCGGCCCGCAGGTAGTTGCGGAACCCGTCGGCGATCGGCTCGAGCACGGCGAACGACTCCGCGTCCGTCTGCTCCTGCGAGGCATCCGTGCGCCCCGGCGTGAACGGGACCGTCACGTCGAAGCCAGCGCCCCTCGCTGCCTGCTCGACGGCCGCGCACCCGCCGAGGACGATCAGGTCCGCGAGCGAGATCCTCTTGCCGCCGCCAGACAGCGAACCGTTGGCGTCCTGCTGGATCTGCTCGAGCGTGCGCAAGACCTTGCTCAGCTCGCTCGGGTCGTTCACCTCCCAGTCCTTCTGCGGCGAGAGACGGAGCCGCGCCCCGTTGGCGCCGCCGCGCTTGTCGGTGCCACGGAAGCTCGCGGCCGATGCCCATGCGGTGGAGACGAGCTGGGAGATGGACAGACCGGACGCGAGGAGCTTTCTCTTGAGCCCGGCGACATCCTCCTCCGAGACCAGCTCCTGGTCCACGGGGGGAACCGGATCCTGCCACAGCTGGGGTTCGGGAACCCATGGCCCGAGGTACCGCGTGACAGGTCCCATGTCACGGTGCAGCAGCTTGTACCACGCCTTGGCGAACGCCTCCGCGAGCTCGTCGGGATGCTCATAGAAGCGCCTCGCAATCGGCTCGTAGATGCGATCCACCTTCAGCGCGAGGTCCGTCGTCAGCATCATCGGCGCATGCCGTTTCGATGGATCGAGGGGATCGGGCACGGTGGTCCTGGCGTCGGGGTCCTTCGGCGTCCACTGCTTCGCGCCGGCGGGGCTGGTCGTGAGCTCCCACTCGTACTCGAACAGGTTGTGGAGGAACCCGTTGTCCCACCTCGTCGGCTGGCTGGTCCACGCGCCCTCCAACCCGCTCGTGAGTGCGTCGGTGCCCTTGCCGGTCCCGAAGGTGTTCCTCCAGCCGAGGCCTTGCTGCTCGAGCGGGGCGCCCTCGGGCTCGGGGCCGAGGTAGTCCGGACCCACCGCCCCGTGCGCCTTCCCGAACGTGTGGCCCCCGACGATGAGCGCGACCGTCTCCTCGTCGTTCATCGCCATGCGACGGAAGGTCTGTCGGATGTACCTTCCCGCGGCGAGCGGATCGGGCTTGCCGTTCGGCCCCTCGGGGTTCACGTAGATCAGACCCAGGTGATCGGCTCCGAAGGGCCCTTCGATCTCCCCGTCACCCCCGTGGCGCTCGTCTCCGAGCCACGTCTCCTCCGACCCCCAGAAGATCTCCTCGGGCTCCCAGATGTCGCGCCGCCCGAAGCCGAACCCGAACGTCTCGAATCCCATGTCCTCGAGCGCGACGTTGCCGGCGAACACCAACAGATCCGCCCACGAGATCTTCTGGCCGTACTTCTTCTTGATCGGCCACAGCAGGCGGCGCGCTTTGTCGAGGTTGGCGTTGTCCGGCCAGCTGTTGAGCGGCGCGAAGCGCTGCGCGCCGCTGCCGCCGCCGCCGCGGCCGTCCTGGATGCGGTAGGTCCCTGCGGCGTGCCAGGTCATCCGGATGAACAGCGGGCCGTAGTGGCCGTAGTCGGCCGGCCACCAGTCCTGCGACGTCCTCATCACCTCGACAAGGTCGCGCTTCAGCGCCTCCAGGTCGAGCGTCGCGAACTCCTCCGCGTAGTCGAAGTCCGCGCCCATCGGATCGGACCCCGACCGAGGCTGGTGGAGCATCGACAGGTCCAGCTGGTCCGGCCACCAGTCCTGGTTGGTCCTGGGGCGCTGCACCTTGGGTGTCGGTGATGGGATCGCCGGGTTCTCGCTCTCGCTGAATCTCTCGGTCATGTCGGACTCCTTCCTCGACGATGCGTCTGGCGGTTCGTCCCATCGCCGTCGGTCGGTCGATCGTGGACGGGTCCCTGCCCCTGTCGCAGGCATCCCCCCACCGGGAACCGGGGAGGAAGGGTAGCGTGCCGTCTGATCCGCCACCTCGCTCCGGATGGCCCGCGAGGTTCGGCCACGCGCGGATCGTCGACCCCGCACGGTCGATCACACCCGCGATCACGGCCGCGGGGGCCGGGACCGACCACTCGGCCTGCGAGCGAACGGCTACTATCCGGCGAACCCGTGTCGACAGCCGCCGACGTCCGAGCCGCCGCGTTCCTACAAGGCGTCACGTGGCTTCGCGTCGCGCTCGTGCCGGTGATCATGGGGTTGGTCCTGGCCGGGCCGGACACGCGGTACGCGTTCGCGGTGGGCGCCGCGATCTTCGCCATCGCGGCGATCACCGACTTCTTCGACGGGTTCCTCGCGCGGCGATGGGCGCAGACCTCTGCGTTCGGCACGTTCCTCGACACGACCGCGGACAAGCTCCTCGTCTCCGGCGCGCTCTTCGCGCTCGTGGCGGTCGACCGCGCCTCGCCGTGGGTGGCGATGGTGATCGTCGGCCGCGAGCTGTTGGTCCTCGGTCTCAAGGGCGCTGCGGCGATCGCTGGACGCCTCGTCAACCCGTCGTTCTGGGGCAAGGCCAAGGCGAACGTGCAGTTCCTGGCGATCGCGCTCGCGATCGTGCGGTATCCCGACCCCATGGGACCGCTGTTCCTCGACGAGTACGTGATGATCTTGGCCGCCGGACTCACGGTGTTCTCCGCGATCGAGTACGCGGTCCGCTTCCGCAGCGTCCTGTCCTCCGATCCCTGACGCGCGCGTGACCGGCCGGGTCCTCGTCACCGGCGGCAGCGGCGTCGTCGGGCGTGCTGTGGTCGAACGGCTGCGATCCGACGACCGAGAGGTCGTGGCCCTCGTCCGCAGCGCCGCGGCCGCCGAGACCGTCCGCGGGCTCGGCGCGTCACCGGTCCGCGGCGACGTCCTCGATCCGGGCTCGGTGCGCGACGCCGCCGCCGGGTGCGAGACGGTGTTCCACGTCGCCGGCGTGAACGCGATGTGCCGGCGCGACCCGTCGGCCCTGTACGAGACCAACGTCGACGGCACGGCGAGCGTCGTGCGCTCGGCGGCGTCCGCGGGCGTGAGACGGGTGGTCGTCACGTCCTCGGCCGCCACCCTCGGCGAGCCCCATGGTGAGGTCGGGAACGAGCGCAGCGTTCATCGCGGCTCGTACCTCTCGCATTACGAACGATCGAAACACCTCGGCGAGCGCGTGGCGTTCGCGGTCGCCGACGAGGTCGGGATCGAGGTCGTATGCGTGAACCCATCCTCGGTCCAGGGTCCGGGGCGGATCGACGGGTCGGCCCGGCTCCTGCTCGAGATCGTGCGACGTCGGCGCGTCGCGCTGGTCGATGCCTCGATCTCACTCGTGGACATCGCCGACTGCGCCGAGGGTCACCTGCTCGCCGAACGCGCGGGCGTGCCGGGTGAGCGGTACGTGTTGAGCGGGGCGAGCGTGTCGACGCGCGACGCGGTGGCGACCCTGCAACGCGTCTGGGGCCGGCCCGAGCGGGTGCGCTGGATCGGGCCCGCGGTCGCCCGCATCGGCGGTGCGGCGATCGAGCTCGGCGGACGCGTCGCGCGGCGGGACGTCCCGGTGTGTCGCGAAGCCGTCCGCACGCTGCTGCACGGACACCGCTACGACGGTTCCCGTGCCGAGCGCGAGCTGGGGCTCCGCTACACACCGCTGGAGGAGACGCTCGAGCGCACGCTCGAGTGGTACGCCGAGCGTGGGCTCGTCCCACCGAGGCGCGACCGACCGGCCGCGGCCTAGGATGCGTCGGCCGGCGTTCGGCGCCGGCGCCCCGAGGGAGGATCGAGATGAGCGAACGACCCGACCGCAACCTCGCGATGGAGCTCGTCCGGGTGACCGAGGCGGCTGCGCTCGCCGCAGGGCGGTGGGTCGGCCGCGGCGACAAGGTCGCGGCCGATCAGGCGGCCGTCGACGCGATGCGGCTGATGATCGACAGCGTGTCGATGGACGGCGTCGTCGTGATCGGCGAGGGCGAGAAGGACGAGGCGCCGATGCTCTACAACGGAGAATCGGTCGGCAACGGCGACGGGCCGGCGGCCGACGTCGCCGTCGACCCGATCGACGGGACTCGCCTGACCGCGATCGGCCAGCCGAACGCGCTGGCGGTGATCGCGCTCGCGGCCCGCGGCTCGATGTTCTTCCCGGGCGCCGCGGTCTACATGGAGAAGGTCGCCACCGGCCCGGAGGCGGCCGACGCGATCGACGTGACCGCGCCGCCGGACGAGAACGTGCGGCTCGTCGCGAAGGCGAAGGGCGTGCGGCCCGAGGAGATCGGCGTCGTGATCCTCGACCGGGAGCGGCACGAAGGCATCATCGCCGCGGTGCGCGAGGTCGGCGCGCGCGTGTACTTGATCACCGACGGCGACGTCGCGGGCGCGATCGCCGCGGCGCAGACGCGGAGGTCGGGCCTCGACCTGCTGTTCGGCATCGGCGGCACGCCCGAGGGCGTGATCGCGGCCGCCGCGCTGAAGTGCCTCGGTGGCGCGATCCAGGGGCGGCTCTACCCGCGCGACGATGAAGAGCGCGCGAAGCTCGTGGACGGCGGCCTCGACCCCGACCGCGTCCTCACGACGGACGACCTCGTCTCCGGCGACGACGTCTTCTTCGCGGCGACGGGCATCACCGACGGGTCCCTGCTCTCGGGCGTGCGCTACCACGAGGACGGCGCGACCACCTCGTCGATCGTGATGCGTGCGCGTTCGGGGACGGTCCGGTACGTGGAGGCCGAGCACCGGTTCAGCAAGCTCGAGGCGTTCACCGGCCGCGAGTACCGACGCTGATCGGCGGACTCAGCCGAGCGCGTAGACCCCCGTCGACCGTTTGACCAGCGTCCCGTCGCGGGTCCCGCGCGCGAGCGCCGCGAGCAGCTCGCGCCGGACGTCGGACGTCTCGAACGGGTCGAGGTAGCCCCGTCGCAGCGCGAGGTCCTGGATCTTCGTCCAGTGCAGCTCGCTCCCCTCCTCGCGCAGGACCGCCACCGCGGCCTCGAGCGGCTCCACGTTCAGAGCGTCCGCAACGCCGGCAGCAGCGCGGCGACGAGGTCGACGATCGTCGGATCCGGCAGCGCGAACCACACCGGCGCCGGGCAGACGATCAGCTCGCTGACGCCGAGCCCTGCGAACACACGCGCGCGCTCGAGCACCTGGTCCGGCGTGCCCGCGAGGCCCTCGGCGCGGAGCGTCTCGAGCGAGGTCGCCTCGCCGACGCCCGGCGGCAGCTCGTCGGCGATCCGCTCGTAGCGCCGCGCGACGTCGCGGTCGTCCTCGCCGATCAGCGTGTACAGGCCGAGCGAGAGCCGAAGCGTCGCCGGGTCCCTCCCCTCCCGCTCGCAGGCCTCCCGGGCCGCCGCCGCGCGAGGCGCGTAGGCGTCCGGGTTCCAGCGCCAGGCCGCGTTCCAACCGTCGGCGTGTCTTGCCGCGATCGACAGCAGCCTCGGCCCCCCCTTGCCGCCGACGACGATCGGGGGTCGCGGCTCCTGCGCGGGCCGCGGATGGTTGTAGGCGTCGCGCAGCTCGAACCGCTCACCGCGGAACGACGCCGGTTCGCCGTCGAACAGTGCGCCGAGGTAGCCGAGCGACTCCTCGAGCAGCGCGAACCGATCGCCGACGGAGCCGAACGGCAGGCCGAACGCCGCGTACTCGTCGGCGTA
>DASPIF010000302.1:0-12978 GCA_035629255.1 Actinomycetota bacterium
GTTCCTGGGACGCGTTTCGTGTGGAAGGGCCGTGCATTCGATGACGAGGGAGCACGGGTCACGCGGCGCGTGGTCTTCATCGTGACCGGCCTGACGAAGATGATCGACGGGGTCCGTGTGAACGTCGGCTGGGACCGCGACTTCGACGACGACTCGATGCGCGAGTCCGAACTCATCTTCCACGCCCAGGACGTCCACGGGAACGTGTGGCACATGGGAGAGCTGGTCGAGCATTGGGAGGACGGCGAGCTCGATGGCGCCCGTGCGTGGTTCGTCGACAGCCCCGAAGGGGCCCGGCCCGGCATCGCGATGAAGGCCGAGCCGGTCGTCGGGGAGGAGTACTCGCAGGGCTTCGCTCCGCCCCCGTGGTTCTGGGACGACTGGGCGCGGGTCGCCGACACCGGCGTCGCCACGTGCACCCCGGTCGGCTGCTTCGACTCGACACTCGTGGTCGAGGAGTTCGAGCCGCGGTTCCCCGGCGCCTACCAGCTGAAGTACTACGCCCCCGACATCGGAAGCGTGCGCGTCGGGTGGAGGGGCCGGAACGACACCGAGCGCGAGGAGATGGTCCTCGCCAGCTACCGCCAACTCACGCCGCAGGCGTTGGAGCGCATCCACGAGCGAGTGTTGGCGCAGGACCAGCGCGCGTACGCCTACGGCGCGACGTCGCCCGCGGAGGTCCTCGCGAGCGGAGGATGAGTGGCGGTCCGCGGCTCTCAGCCGACGACCACGCTCGCCGCGTCACCGGTGGCGGTCACCGTCGCGGTCGCACCCGTCCCGATCGTGATGTCGGTGACGACGACGGGGACCTCGATGCCGTACAACTCCCGCGCGACGATCGCGCCGAGGGTGACGATCGCGTCGGATCCGCGGAGGACGATCGCGACCGGGGCGGTGCCGAGCCGGATCGCTTCGGCCAGGACCGTGGAGCTCGAGCTCGACCCTCGTCCCGAGGGCATCACGAGGACCGTCCCCGTGACGATCGAGCCGTGCTGTGGGTGGTGGGCGTCCACGATCCGTCCGGTCATCGGGTCGATGCCGCCCCACAGCGACAGGGGCGCGTCGAGGACGAGCGCCGGCCCCACTGCGATGCCCGGCGCGAGCGCACGCGGCTCAACCATCGCCCCACGCTCCGTGGTCCCGGACCACGCGCCCGGCGAGCGCCGACCGCACGCACTCGTCGAACGAACCGAACACGACCTCGACGCCGGTGTTCGCCGGCGCGTACCACGCGGCCTTGGCGGAGTCGGTCATCACGGGGCCGCCGGCCGCGCCGTCGAGCGGCGCGAGGTACACGCACGTGTCCGTGACCACGTGCACGCCCGCGTCGCGTAGGGCCGAGACCGTGGCGTTCGCGGAGGCGGCCACGTCCCGACCGGTGTTCACCCACACCGGCACGGCCGGCGGCGACCCGTGCAGCGCCGTCGCGAGCCGTTCGAGCTCGGACCGGGATGCGTGGGGCGTTCCGAGCCATACCGCGGCCAGGTCGTCGCCCGAGCCGGTCCCGAGTTCGTCCCGCGCGCGACGGAGCTCGGCGGGACCCACGGAGACGGCCGGGACCGGCTCGCCGCCGGTCGCCGCATCGAGCGTCGGCGCCTCGGGCGTGATCCCGACGGCGTGGAACATCGCGACGGCGCCGCTCGAGGCCGCGGCGGCGCCGAGCGCCTTCAGCTGATCCTCGCTCGTCGTGGCGGGAAGACCCTCGATCG
Source organism: Actinomycetota bacterium (assembly GCA_035629255.1). Classification (GTDB taxonomy): domain Bacteria; phylum Actinomycetota; class UBA4738; order UBA4738; family HRBIN12; genus CALGFI01. The sequence goes on from DASPIF010000302.1 coordinate 1,710, forward strand.
CGACGACCTCGCTCCCGGCGAGCTCCCCGAGCGCCGTCCCGAGGACGGGGTACAGGACGTCCGACGCGAGCAGCCGATCCCGGACGCCGTCGAGCCGGACGACGAGCGTCGCGCGTCGCTCCTCGTCACGGTGGAGCCCGGCGAAGGGGACGCGGCCCGTGATCGCAGCGCACGCGTCGAGGAAGTCGCCGTAGCGTGCGGTCCGCGCGCCGAGCACCGAGTTGCAGAAGACGATCGCGTTCGACTCACCCCACGCCACCTGCTCGCCGAGGGCGGGGCGTTCGGGGAGCTGGTACGGCGCGCACGTCCACGTCGGGCGGCATCCCATCGCGACGTAGGCGTCCATCTGCCGGCGCCCGGCCTCGGCGGCGGCGCGGTCGACGCGGGCGTGCTCAGGATGCAGGAGGTCGACGGCGCCGACGTTCAGCGTGGTCGGGACCCGGACCCGGGCGTCGCCGGCGACGAGGCGCTCGGCGAAGTCCACGCCGGCCCGTCCGTGGTACAGGCATCCGTCGATGTGGGCGCCGGTGATGTCGATCAGGCGGTCGGCGCCCATCACGCCCGCCATCTCGACGACGATCCGCATCGCGAGCGCGCCGGCCTCGCCCTCGTCGCCGTCGAGGAACGCGCGATCGCGTTCGGAGAGAGCGACCGTCACCCGGGATGGTGCGCTGCGCGCTCGAAGACGGCGATCGCGCGTTCGACCATGTCGTCGTTCCCGGTGACCGAGATCCGGAAGCGCCCCGGCATCTCGACGAGATGACCCGGAAGCACGAAGATCTTCTCGCGCGCCAGGCGCTCGACGAAGGCCTGGTCGTCCTCGATCGGGCTCGTCGGCAGCAGGTAGAACGTCCCGTCGGGGACATGCACCTCGTACCCGAACGAGGACAGCGCCTCGACCAGGCGGTCGCGCCGGGCCTGGAGCGCCTTGAGGTCGACGACGATCGTCTCGAGCTCCTGGATCGAACGCTGGAGCACCGCGCCCGCCACGCCCTGCCCGCCGATCGCGAGCTGGGCCATCATCAGCGCGTCCTGCATCGTCGACCGATCCGGCATCTCCGGCGGCAACGCGACGTAGCCGACCCGTTCCCCCGGGGTGAGGAGCTGCTTGCCGTAGGTGTACACCAGGAGCGAGTAGGGATACGCCGACGTCGGGCTCTCGAACGTCCGGTCGTCGAACACGATGCGCGAGTACGCCTCGTCCGAGATCAGGTAGATCGGCCGCCCGTTCCGCTCGGACGCCGAGGTCAGTACGTTCGCGAGACGGTCGAGCGTGGCACGGGGGTAGATCCGACCGGTCGGATTGTTGGGGGAGTTCACGATGATCGCGCGGGTGCGATCGGTGAGCGATGCCTCGATCGCGTCGACGTCGAGGTCCCACGTCTCCCGGTCGCATCGCACGCGAACCGGCGTCGCGCCGGCCGCCACGATCAGCGCCTCGTAGAAGAACCACGGCGGGGAGATGAACACGACCTCGTCGCCGGGATCGGCGACGGTGCGGATCGAGACGTTGAGTCCCGTGAACGCCCCGTCCGTGATGAAGACGTCATGCGGATCGAAGGCGATCCCGCGCCGCTCGCGGAGACCGGACGCGATCGCCTCCCGCGCGTAGATCTCGTTGAACTTGTAGGCGTACCAGTGGCGGTCCTGCGGGACGGACCAGCGTTGCAGCGCGTCGACGAAGGTCGGGAGCGCCAGCTCCTGGGGGTTCCCGGCGACCAGGTCGGCGACGTCGGGGTCGGCCGGGTCGTGGTCCGCGTAGGAGGAGGCGGCGAAGAACCGGAGCAGCGGTGCCTCGAGCTCGAGCAGACGGTCCATCGTGGCCGAGAAGCGGTGCCCGTCCATGCGCGCCGGACGCTATCACGGCGCGTGTGAGCGAACGGGTGAGGCTGGGGATCGGCCGGCTACCAGCTGACCGGTGGGATCCCGTGCGGGTCCGATCCCTCGTACGCGGTCACGCCGTATCCCGCGAGGTCTCGCCCTGCGAGGTCGGCGAGGAAGCTCGTCGGGAACACCGCCGCGAACGTCCGGTCGCCGAATCGGTCGCGGACGATCGCGTCCTCGCGGATGTACGGGCCGATGTTGTCGCCGTAGCGGTAGTCACTGAGGAACGCCGCGACGTCTTCGACCGTGTACGCGGCGTCGGCGAGGGCCTTCGGATCGAGGTAGATCTCCGAGGGCGCGACGCTGAGGACCATCCGGAAGACCGAGTCGCCGAACTCGGCGAGGAGGTCGCGCTCGAGCTGGATCGGGTCGATCCGGACGCCGCCGTTCGGGTCGATCAGCGGGCACTGACCATGATCCGCGGTGACGACCAACGCGAACCGGCCGTCGCCGTACCGCTCGCGCAGCTGCGTGGCGAGGGCGCCGATCTCGGCGTCGACGGCCGCGAGCACTTCTGCCTCGCGCACGTCGTCCATGTTGTAGACGTGGCCCGCGTAGTCGGGCGCTTTGAAGTTCACGTACAGGAGATCGGTGACCTCGTCCCGGCCGATCTCCTCGGAGTCGAGCGTCGACTCGATCAGCTCGCCCTGGTAGCGGACGATCGGCGGGAAGCAACAAACCTGCTTCTTCGCGCTCCTGATGAACTCGTCGTACGGCGATTCCGGTGGGGGCGTGTACTCGGCGATCAGCGCGTCGAGCCGTGAGGGGTCGGGGACCGATCGCGGCAGCCGATAGCGCTCGGGGTGATGCGGGGTCCAGCCGCCGCCCCCGTTCTCGTCCCAGTACACCCCGACGGGCACCTCGCCTCGCGGCCGACCGCCGCGTCCCAGCATCCCGAGGTGCCAGACCTGGTACCCGAGCTCGCCGACCCAGGCCTCGTCGTTCGTGTGGGCGGTCCACCGATCCGCGAGCGTGGGCTCGAGCAGGAACGACGGGTCGACGTTGCCCGCCTCGCCCCACGCCTTCACCGGACCGCCGCCGCGGCGGACGTTGTGGCCTGTGATGCCATGTGTCCGCGGGAACGCCCCGGTGCCGAGCGTCGCGTGCGCCGCCGCGGTCACCGCGGGGAAGGCGCCGGTCAACGCGTTGCGGTAGGTGGCGCCCTCGCGCATCAATCGCTTCAGGTTCGGCCAGGCGTCCGGCCACCGCTCGAGGACGTTCCATCCGCCGCCGTCGATCACCAGCGTGACGATCGCGCGTGGCTGGACGGGCGGCGTGACCGTGGGCAGTCCGGGGAGGGCGACGCCGTCGGCGGCCCGGAACTCGTCGAAGCCCATCAGCCGGGCGGTGGAGGGCGCGACGTCCGCGAGCGTCACGCGGTCGGTCGAGTCGAACGGCTCGACCAACCCCGGGGCCCACACGACGATCGGGACGCGCTGCCCGTACATCCACACGACCGCGTGGCTCGAGCGCGGGTCGTTCGGGAGCAGGCTCTGCGACTCCTCCTTGTAGTTCGCCGTCGAGTACGGCGTCACGAGGAGCTGCAGGTCCCCAGAGCGCTCGGGGTGGTACGCGCGCGTCACGAGTTCGAGGTACTCGCCGCCGATGTCGCGCGCGGCCGCCTCGAGGCGGGGCAGGGGATCGGGCCGCATCGATCGCTTGAGCGCGCGACCGAGCGCGGCGCCCCCGCCGAGGAACGCCACGCCGACGCCGGCGAGCGACCAACGGAGGAAGCGTCGACGCGACGGGTCGTGATCGCCGGTCGTCGTCCCGACGATGACGAGCACGGCGGCGACGAGGACGAGCGCGCCGATCGCGACGGCGGCGAGGAAGCTGCCGACGAACGCGGTGACGGCGGCCGCGAGGCCGCCGGCGAGCGCGAGGGCGACGAGCGCCGGGCGGGAGCGCATCACCGGAATCCTCGCAGACGCATCGTGGGGCCGAGCCGGGTGACGAGGTTCGTCACGCGATCGTGACGAGCGGTCTCTCAGGCGCGCTTGCGCTCGAGATCCAGGAACGGGAGGTCGACGACGGTCGCGCCGACCTTGCCGCGCTCGCCCTCGACGCTCCACTCGACCGACAAGCGGGTCCGCGGCCGGGCGAACTGCGGCGGCACCGAGCCGAACCCGACCATCTTCTTGATCGTCGGTCCCCAGGCGACGCTCGTCGCGCGGCCGATCTGCTGGCTCTCGCGGAACACCGGCACCGGGTCGCGGTCGACCATCGCGGACACACCGGGCGGGAGGTCGTGCTTCGCGTAGAGCGCCTCGATGTCGGGCCAGTCGAGCTCGAGGCCGACGAGCCGGCGGGGGGGTCCGCCGGCGCGCTGCTCGAGCTCGAGCGCGTGGCGACCGACGAACGCCGGCTTGCCGAAGTCGACGAGCCGGCCCAGCGCGATCTCGAACGGCGAGTACATCTGCTCCTGGCTGATCGCGTGGCGGGCGCTCGTGTAGTCGACCTCGATCAGGATCAGGCCGGCCTCGACGCGGCTGACGTCGAGCGCGCGGATGCCGGCGGGCCGGATCCCGTGCGGCTGCCCCGCCTCCCAGAGCGCGTCCCACACGTCGACGGCGGCCTCGGTCGGGACGAAGATCTCGTAGCCGAGATCGCCGGTGTAGCCGGTGCGGGCGACGTTGACGTCGACGCCGCCGATCTCGGTGCGACGGTGGCCGAAGTACTTCACGTCCGCCCAGTCCTGCCGGGTCGCGGTCTCCAGGATCATGCGCGCGCGCGGCCCCTGGAGCGCGACCCCGGCGATCTGCTCGGAGACGTCCTGGATCTCGACGTCGAGACCGTCGGCGTTCAGCGTGAACCAGCGGTAGGTCGGGTCGGCGGCCGTCCAGAAGAACTCCGTCTCCGATCGACGCGTGATCGTGCCGTCGTCGATCACCTTGCCGTCCTCGTTGCACCACGCCGAGTAGAAGACGCGATCGACGCGGAGCTTGCTCATGTCCCGCGTGCTCACGCGGTCGGCGAGCTTCGCGGCGTCCTTGCCCGTGACGACGTACTTGTAGAGCGGAGAGACGTCGATCAGGGCGGCCTGCTCGCGGATCGCGTTGTACTCGATGTCGTGGAAGTCCGCGTAGACCGCCGCCGAGAAGTACCCCGACCACTCGCCCCACGCCATGTGCGAGTTGAGCTCCGAGGTGCGCGGGTGGAACGCGGTGCCGACGCTCACGTCCGATGCCCTCCTCGTGTGGCCGACGGCTCGCAGTATGGGTCACCGACGACGCCCGCGATCCGACGAGCCTGACCCCAGGTCACGCCGGGACGCGGGCCGACCGCGCTCGACGGCCGACGCGAGCCTGACCTGAAGTCACGGGCCCGATGGCCGGGTCGGGGGGCCCGGCCTACGATGCTCGCCGGCGTCGTTCGACGCTCGTGTGGGCTCTCGTCCTTGCGATCTCGGGGGGTCCGGGCATGGCGAAGCGGTACGACGCGATCATCATCGGCGGAGGTCACAACGGCCTGACCGCGGCCGCGTACCTCGCGCGCGCGGGCCGCTCGGTGCTCGTCCTCGAGAAGCGCCACCTCCTCGGCGGCGCCGCGGTGACCGAGGAGGTCTACCCGGGGTTCCGGTTCTCCGAGTTCTCCTACGTCGTCTCGCTGCTTCGCCCCGAGATCATCCGCGAGCTCAACCTCCCGAAGCACGGGCTCGAGATCCTGCCGCTCGACGGGACGATCACGCCGCTCGACGACGACTACGTGTGGCGCGTCAACGATCACGGCAAGACCATCCGCGAGCTGCGCCGGTGGTCGAAGAGCGACGCCGAGGCGTACGAGGAGTACGGCCAGCTGATGGCCGACATGGCTCGTTTCATCAAGCCGATCCTGTCGGTCGTGCCGCCGGACGCAGGCAGGATCAACCCGTTCGACTGGATGCCTGTCGTCGGGCTCGCGAAGAGCTTCCGGGACCTGCCCGAGCGTCTCCAGGCCACCTTCGTCCAGCTGATGACGATGAGCGCGACCGAGTTCCTGCGCCAGTGGTTCGTGACCGACCCGTTGATCGCGACGATGTCGGCCTCGGGGATCATCGGCACGTTCCAGGGGGTGCAGTCGCCGGGGACCGCGTACGTCCTCCTCCACCACTACATGGGAGAGATCGACGGCGCGTTCCGGGCGTGGGGCATCCCGCGCGGCGGCACCGGGGCGATCTCGGAGTCGATCGGCTCCGCCGCGCGCGAGGCCGGCGTCGAGATCCGGCTCGAGGCGCCGGTCGATCACATCGAGGTCCGGAACGGCAAGGCACGCGGGGTGGTGCTCGCGTCGGGCGAGGAGATCGCCGCCGGCACCGTGCTCTCGAGCGTGGACTCGCACGTGACGTTCCTCAAGCTCGTCGAGCCGTCGCACCTCGACCCGACGTTCCGCGAGGAGGTTCAGCGCTACAAGTACCGCGGCTCGAGCGGCAAGGTGAACCTCGCGCTCGACGGGCTGCCCGAGCTCGAGTGCAAGCCCGGCGTCGGCGAGTGGCTCCGCGGCGCGATCAGTTTCAGCCCGAGCGTCGACTACATGGAGCACGCGTACGACGACGCGAAGTACGGCCGGTACTCGAAACAGCCGTACATCGACTGCATCATCCCGACGCTCGTCGACCCGTCGATGGCGCCGCCCGGCAAGCACGTGATGTCGTGCTTCGTCCAGTACGCGCCGTACCACCTGTCCGACGGCCGCACGTGGACCGACGCCGAGCGCGACGCGTTCGGCGAGACGGTGATCTCGACGCTCGAGGGGCGGTTCCCCAACATCCGCAACCTGATCCTGCACAAACAGGTGCTGACGCCGCTCGACATCGAGGAGATCACCGGTCTCACCGAGGGCAACATCTTCCAGGGCGAGCTCTCGCTCGAGCAGCTGTTCTTCAACCGCCCGGTGCCGGGATGGGCGCGCTACCGAACGCCCATCAAGGACCTGTGGATGTGCGGCTCGGCGACGCACCCGGGCGGCGGGATCATGGGCGCCCCCGGTCGGATCGCCGCGCTCGAGCTGATCAGGTCGCAGCGCGGTGGCAAGCGAGCGGCCGCCTGATGGCGGCGCGGGTCGACGCCGTCGTCATCGGCGCGGGTCATAACGGGCTCGTCACCGCCGCGTACCTCGCGAGGGCGGGCCGCAGCGTCCTCGTCCTCGAGCGGCGCGAGCGCGTCGGCGGGATCCTCGACACGGTCGATCTCGGCGACGGCTCCCGGGCCCCCGGGATCGTCCACACGGTCGGACGGCTGCGGCGGTCGGTGATCGAGGACCTCGGGCTCGTGCAGCACGGGCTCGTGACGATCGACCCGCCGGTGCGGGTCTTCGCGCCGCAACCGGACGGACCTGCGCTGACGCTGTGGTCGGATGCCGCGAGGACCGCGACCGAGCTCCGCGAGCGGTCCGAGATCGACGCCGAGGCGTACCCCGAGTTCGACAAGCGCGTGCGCTCGCTGGCGTCGTTCCTCTCGTACCTGCACGTCGTCACGCCGCCGGACGTCAAGGAGCCCTCGCTCGCCGACGCCTTGAACGGTCTCAAGATGGGGCAGGCGTTCCGCAAGCTCGGCCCGAAGCCCGGGCGCGAGGCGACACGCGCGATGCCGATGGCGGTCGCGGACTACGTCGCGGAGACGTTCGAGACCGACGCGATGCGAGGCGCGATCGCCTCGCGGGCCGTGCAGTACACGGCGATGGGGCCGTGGTCGGCCGGGTCGACGGCGGTGCTGCTCGCGGACTCCGTGGGCAACGACGGTGGGGCGGCGGGTCAGTCGGTGATCGCGCGCGGCGGACCGGGTGCCCTCGCCGACGCGCTCGCGAACGCGGCTCGGGCCGCCGGCGTCGAGATCCGGACCGGCGCCGAGGTCATCCGCGTGATCACGCGCAACCACCGCGCCGTAGGGGTCGCGCTCGCGGACGGCGAGGAGATCGCGGCGCGGGTCGTCGTCAGCGCCGCGGACCCGAAGCGCACGATCACGACGTTGCTCGACCCGGTCGAGGTCGGACCGCACCTGCTGTGGCGCGCGAAGAACATCCGCACGCCCGGCACCGTGTCGAAGGTGAACCTCGCGCTCAGCGGGCTGCCGGCGTTCCACGGCGCCGACGGGCCCGAGCGCCTCGGGGGCCGGATCGTGATCGCGCCCTCGATCGATTACCTCGAGCACGCGTTCGACGCGAGCAAGTACGGTCGCGTGAGCGACGAGCCGTACCTCGAGGCGACGATCCCGACGATCCACGACCCGTCGCTCGCGCCGGAGGGCTCGCACGTGATGAGCGTCGTCGCGCAGTGGACGCCGCACACCCTCCGCGAGGGCGACTGGGCGAGCGAGCGCGATCCCCTCGCCGACCTCGTCGTGAAGACGATGGAGCGGTTCGCCCCCGGCCTCGGCGAGCTCGTCACCGCGCGGCAGGTGATGACCCCGGTCGACCTCGAGACCGAGTACGGCCTGAGCGGTGGGCACGTCTACCACGCCGAGCCCGGGCTCGATCAGTTCTTCGTGTGGCGGCCGCTGTTCGGCCACGCGCGGTATCGGTTCGCGCTGCCGGGGCTGTATCTCTGCGGCTCGGGCGCGCACCCCGGCGGCGGCGTGACGGGCGGCCCTGGCGCGAACGCCGCGCGCGAGATCCTCGGCGATCTGAAGAAGTGCGCCTCGAGATAGCGGTTCGGCGACGGACGTTGCCGCAGCCGGGCGATGGTGTGACGTTGCTGTGCGGCGCCTTCCGTGCGACCAGCGGCCCGCGACACGCTGACCGGATGAACGGGCTGCACCTGCTCTCCGCGATCGCCGCCACGTGTCTCGTCGCCTGCTTCGCCCTCGCGGTCTGGGCGAGGCGCCGGGCGCCGGCGGTGGCGCTCGGGTCGGTCGGCGCGATCTTCGGGGGATCGGCGGGGTACGCGATCGGCAGCGTCGACGGGCCGGCCGGGATCCCGGCCGAGGTCGCGGCATGGGCGCTGCTGGGGCTCGTCGTGAACGGGGTGACGGCCGCGGTGCTGACGAGGGCGTCGGGAGGGCCCGCCAAGCTCGGACGGGCCGGGGCCGGCGTGCTGTTCGCGATGCCCTTCGCGACGGGGGCGTTCACGTGGGTGCTCAGGACGGCGTGTCCGCTCTACGTCCGCAGCAAGGGATCGGACGCCTGCAATTACCGGCATCAGGATCTCCTGGGCGGATGGTCCTCCGGCGTGATCCTGGCGTTCGCACTCGCCATCTCCGCGATCGGGGTGCTGCTGCTCGTGTCGTCGCGACAGGCCCGTCGCGCGGACCCCGACGCCGACGACTGAAGAGCCGCCTCGGGCCTCACCGGGCCGCGAGCGCCCGAACGGTCTCGATCGTGTCGGCGTCCTCGGGGCGCTTGTCGGGGCGGTAGCCCCTGACCCGCGCGAACCGCAGCGCGAGCCCGCCTGGGTACCGCGTGCTCCGCTGGAGGCCGTCGAACGCGATCTCGACGACCAGCTCGGGGCGCACGAACACGACGATGCCCTCGCGACGCGTCTCGAGCCGCTGGAGCTCCTCGGTCTGCCACGCGAGCATCTCGTCGGTCATGCCTTTGAACGTCTTGCCCAGCATCACGAAGCCGCCCGTGTCCGGGTCTCGGGCGCCGAGGTGCAGGTTGCTGAGTCGGCCCTGACGCCGGCCGTGCCCCCATTCGGCGGCGAGGACGACGAGGTCGAGCGTGTGCGCGGGTTTCACCTTCAGCCATCCGGCGCCGCGCCGGCCCGCCTCGTACGGCGCCTCGACGTCTTTCACCATCACGCCCTCGTGTCCCTTCGCGAGCGCGTCCGTCATGAACGGTTCGGCGTCGGCGAGCGAGGACGCGACGACCCGGGGGATCCGGAGATGCACCGGAAGGCGCCCGTCGAGGATCGCCGCCCGCTCGCGCTGTGGAAGGTCGAGAACATCCTCGCCGTCGACGTGCAGGACGTCGAAGGCGAAGTAGGAGAGCGGCACCCGCTCGCGGTGCTCCTCGATGCCGAGGCGTCGCCCGAACCGGGACATCGACTCCTGGAAGGCATGCGGCATCTGGTCGGGACGCAGCGCGATCGACTCGCCGTCGAGCACGATCGCCTCGATCTCGAGCGTCCGGATCTGGGCGACGATCTCGGGGACCCGGTCGGTGACGTCGGCGAGGCTCCTCGTGAAGGCGCGGATCTCGTCGCCGAGGCGATGGACCTGGAGGCGCGCGCCGTCGAGCTTCCACTCCACACTCGCCGGCGAGATGCGCTCGAGCGCGTCGCCGAGCCCCTCGGCCGTCTGCGCGAGCATCGGCTTCACCGGCGAGAGCGGCCGCAACGCGAACGCGGCGAGCCCGCGTTCGCCGTCGCGCATCGCGGCCGCCGCGACCGGCGCGAGGTCGCCCGCGAGCATCGCGGCACGTCGGACCGCCGCCGACGAGACGCCCGCGGCACGGGCGACCGCCTCGACCATCACGCCTTCGAGCGCGCCCTGCCGGATCTCGCCGGAGAGGAGGCCCCGGAGGAATCGCTGCTCGGATTCGGTAGCACGGGCGAACAGGTCGTGCATCGTGCGGCGTTTCTCGGTCTGCGAGCCCGGCCCGCTCGTCGTCCCGACGCGTCGGAGCGTCGCGTCGACCTCCGCCACCGTGAGCGAGGGGGTGACCGCGGGGTCGGGGTGGTCGCGCAACATCGCCCACCCGACGCCGATCGAGCCCTGCGGCAGGATGCCCGACAGGTACGCGACCGCCGTCGGCATCTCGTCCGGCGACGCGTCGTGCAGGACCGCCCCGAGGCGCTCGATCTTCGCGAGGCGCGACCGCGTCGATGCGACCTCGGTCGAGGCGCGCGCGAGATCGTCGAGGAGGAGGGTCATGCGGAGCGTTCGCCGAACTGGACCTCGTACGCGTCGGCGACACGCCGATAGCCGATGCGCTCGTAGATCGCGTTCGACGTGGGGTTCGACAGATCCGTGAACAGGAAGCATGCTCGGTACCCGCGGCCGAGCAGCTCGCGGCTCAGGTCGGCGACGAGCGCCGTCGCGTACCCGCGACCGCGGTGCTCGGGTGGCGTGTAGACCGGGCCGATCCGGATGCCGGTCGTGGTGGGACCGCTGAAGCCCGCGAGCGACACGGGCGTTCCGCCGACCTCCCAGAGCCACAGACCTGCATCCTCCCGTCCGAGTCGTGCGTCGACGGTGTACCGAAGCCGATCTCGGTCGAGTGGTTGGTGCCGGAGCGCCTCTACTGAGAACGCCTCGATCCATCCGATCGCGAGGTCGCGGTCCTCGCGTTCGACCGCCCGCGTCCCCCCGTCGGGGCGGGGAACGTCCGCGACCTCGGTCAGCTCGAACACGCCCTGTCCGAAACGGAGGCCGATGGTGGCGCCCGTCATCGACGTCCAGACCTCGGTCGCGTGGTCGATGGTCGGGGTGTTCGCGACGATGCCCGGCAGTTCTTCCTCGTCCTCGCGAAC